>CAZAIE010000077.1:0-11858 GCA_964485035.1 uncultured Myxococcaceae bacterium
ACCTTGCGGTCGAGCACCGGATCGAAGGCGCGGTAGACGACGCCCATCGCACCCGAGCCGACCAGGTCCAGCAGCACATACCTGCCGAGGGTCGGCGGCGGCAGTCCGGGCGACGGCTCGGCCGGGCCGTCTCCCTGGGCGAGCGCCGCGGCGAGCCGCCTGCAGTCCGCACAGCCGTCCAGATGGCCGATCGCCGCGTCGAGCTCGGCGCCCGAGAGCGCGCCCGAGGAGAGGCGCTGGAGGCTGTCGTCGCTCAGGCAGTCCATGCGGCCCGAGTCATAGCAGACCGGGGAGGACCGCTCGCGCGGTCACCAGGCGAAGGTGGCGACGATGGGCGCGTGGTCGCTGGCGGCTTGCACGGTGGGGGTGTGGGGGATGTGCGTCGACCGTCGGCGGGCCGCCGTGTCCCGGTCGGGCAGGAGGTAGTCGTAGCGGCGCGGGCCCTGCCAGCGATAGGTCCAGCGGTCGGCATCGGGGACGTCGGTCGCCACGTCGACGAAGTCGCCCTGGGCGAGCAGCAGCCCGACCGAGGGGGAATCGGGCTCGTCGTTCATGTCGCCGACGATGAACACCGGGCGGGTGGGGGCCTCGGCCCGCAGTCGATCGGCGATCTCGCGGGTGCGCCGGGACTGGGCCTGCCGCTTGGCGTCGCCGGCCGCTGTGTCGAGCTTGGAGGTCTGGTGGTTGACCAGGACGACCAGCGGTCCCTGGGGCCCTGCGACGTGGACCTCGAGGCAGTCGCGAGCCCAACGGTAGGGCCCATTCCCTCCGGGGGCGTACAGGTACTCGCCGAGGTGGCTCACCGTTTGGGTGATGGGGAAGCGGGAGGCCACGCCGACATTGATTCCGCGGAAGTCGTAGGACCGGACCAGGGCGACGTGGGGGAGGTCGATCCGGGCGCCCAGACTGGTCAGGAGTTCCAGGTTCTCGGTCTCTTGGATGGCGAGGATGTCAGGAGCCTGCTCGCGGACGGTGGCGGCTACCAACGCCACCTTGGTCTCGGCAGCTTCGGGAGTGAGGACCGTGTCTTCCTTTTTCGGGTCGTCGAGGTGATCGAACAGGTTCTCGGCGTTCCAGGTCATCAGCCGCAACGTCGAACCGGCGTCAGGCAGGGTCCCTGCATCGGCCAGGGTTGCTGCATCGCACGGAGAAACACCAGAATCTCGGTAGCTTGCGTCGCCTGGCTCCACCTCGGGGGACGAATTCAAGGCGCCTTGGCAGGCTGAGAGGACGCAACAGGCTGCGATCCAGAGCAGTGAGCGCACGGAAACCTCGGGAGAGAATATGGCGTTTGAACGCCAATCAGCGACATGTTGTCAAACGTGTCTGGCGGCTAATTGTCAGTTGCCTCGGACGCGAATGCCGGAGAGCGCATGGCTGCCATCCGGGAGGAGGACCTTCAACGTCGCAGGGACAGGAGAGCCAGCGAGGATGTCGTTGAAGTCCGGGACCCTGACGACGAGTTCGGTCGACGACGTGCGGACGACGATCGCTCGAACCTCGTGGAGCAGCACGACAGCGTCCGGCCCGAAGCCCTCACCGGAAATCGTGAGTTCTTCTCCCTCGCTTGGAGTCGGGGGCGTGACGCTCGTGATGACCGGCGCACTGGGCCGAGCCGCATCGAGGGTGATGCTCGTAGCGCCGCGGGTCCCAGCCTTGGTCTCGACCTGAACGCAGACTCCCTTCTTGGCAGCAGCGCCCTGCGTCGGGGCGTCCAGGATGCCCTTGGGAATCGTGGCGAACAGGCGTCTGCTGGGATCCGCGGGGTCGCCCGAAACGGTGGCGGGGACTCCGTCGAAGGTGACGACGGTGGTCGCCGACAGGTCGAAGGGACCGCCCGAAACGAGCACGATGTCGCCGACCGCGAACCGGGTCGCAGCCTCGCCCGAGAGAGTCTTGGTTTCGACCGTGACCGGACCTGCCTCGCAGGTGGCAGACTGGCACTGGCTCAGGTCGTTGCGCACGAACCCGGCGGGGCAGGCGAGCTCTGCTTCGGAGCCACCGCAGCCAGCAACGAAGGAAAGGGCAAGGGCGAGGGGCCAGGATCGAAGCATGTCGCGTCTCCGCGTGGTGGGTTCGCCCTGGTGACAGGGTGCACTCCACCGATGTCGCAGAGACGCGCGGCCTTTCGGGAAAGCCGTGCAATTCAGCCCGAGTAGCAGCGCGTCGACCCAGTCCACCCAGTCGACCCAGTCCACGTCCACCTATGCGTCTTCGTCCCGCAGCAGCCGCCCGAGACTGACCTCGAGCTGGCTGTCGGCCAGGCCCATGAGGCTGTCGAGCTCCGCAGGCTTCAGCGCCAGGTGCTGCCTCAGGGCCTCGCGAGTCCCCTGGACGATCTGCTCGCGCGCCGCGACGATCCACCGGGCCACGGTCGCGCGGTGGACTTGGAAGGTGCGGCTCAGGGCGTCGATGCCCACACCCTCCATCACCGAGAGCTGCAGCAGGGTCCGGTCCCGGGCGCTCAGCGACGCCACGGCCTTGCGCACCGCAGCCCGGAAGTCCGCCCGGAACCTCTCGCGCAAGAGGTCCAGCTCGGGGTGGCCCGTGGCGGGCCCGTCGTCCCTCAGCAGCTGCTCGTCCAGCGGGACCGCGCGGGCATCCGGTGGTGCCAGGTTCAGAGCCACCCTGAACGCCACGACCTGCAGCCAGCCGTCCAAAGGTCCCCGCCCGGCGTACTCGGCGAGCTTCGGCTGCTTGCCGGGCTCGGCCATCAAGAGCCGCTGGAGCAGCCTCCCGTGCACGTCGGCGGCGCTGACCCGGTTCGCCAGCTGGCGGGCGACCTTCGGCAGAGGCCCCGAGCGGATCCGCCGGTCGAGCTCCGCCGAGGCCTGGGCGTCGCCGTGGAGGCAGGCCGTCGCGAGGTAGAGGTCCTCGGCATGAAGGGACTCGAGCGCGCTCGGCGCATCGTCGGGAAGGACGTGTCGCGCGAGCGCCCGGACGAAGGCCTCGGGCGTCAGGGCGAGCGTGGGCCAGGCTGCCCTCGCGCGACCCACCAGCGCTTCGAGGACCGGCTCGAGGTCCGCGGAAGGCTCGTGGCCCTCCCAGAAGACGAGCGTGAGTGGACCTGGCACGCAGCGGCTCCTGGCGGACGAGGGGTTACCGCTTGGGCTGGAAGCCGGGGTTTCCGAGCACGCGGTTGACGTTCACCGTGTAGTAGCCCTTCGAGTCCTTGGTCATGGCGAAGTTGAGCCCGGTCTGGATGAAGGAGTTCTTCTTCAGGAACTCCTCGGCCGGCTTGAACTTGAGCGCCAGCTTCAGCGCCGACATCAGCGGCTTCTGGGCCAGGGTGATCTCCCCGTCCAGGCTCGCCTCGATGTCGGTGCCCTGCGCCTTGAAGAACTCCACCGTGGCCTTGCCGCCCTCGACCTTGAAGTTCATCTCCAGGCGGCCCAGCTCCACCTTCGGGAGGTCGTACTGGGCGACCGTGCCGCCGTTGATGGTGATGCCCTGACCGTTGAGCCCAATCTTCCCGGTGATCTTGGTGCCGTCAGCGTTGTCGAGCGTGAGGTTGATGTCGGTGTCCAGCTCGCCCACGAGGTCCAGGCCCACGGCGGCCTTGGAGTTGGTCCGGCCAAGGTCCAGCCCCTTGGCCTTGATGATCACCACCGGCTTCTTGCCGACGCCCAGCCGGCCGTCCACGGTCCCGCCGAACAGCTTGGCCGAGTAGACGACGCCCAGCGGGAACAGGCCCGGGCGCACGCGCACCTCGTTGATGGGGATCGGCTCGGGCTCGGGCGAGCCCTCCTGCTTCGGCAGGGTGACGTTGATCTGCTTCGCCTTCACGGCGAACAGGCCGGGCCCGATGGAGCCAATGCTCAGCGTGATGTTCGACTTCCGCGCCTCGGCGACGGCGATGTCCGCCACCGTCTGGTACGGGAAGGTCAGGAACAGCATCAGTACGAGCGAGAAGCCGAAGAACGTCGAGTAGCCGAGGCTCTTCAGGATGCGGCGCTTGGTGTTGGGGCTCATCCGTCAGGATTCCAGGGTGTAGGTCGTGACCGTCAGCCAGGCGTCCAGCACCGGCTCGTCGGTCCTGGGGCGGAGCTGCAGGCGCGTCACCTTGACGAGCGCCCGCGTGGCTTCGACGTCGGCGAGGAACTTCACCAGCTTGTCCAGGCTGATGCGGGTGAAGTTCACCTCCACCGACTCCTCGGTGATCTTCGAACCCTCGACCATGAGCTGCGGGGCCTTGGGGTTCATCCCGCCGATGGAGAGGTTGTCCTTCTTGGCCAGCTCCTCGAGGTAGGTGAAGAGCCGCACGTTGGTGTTCTCGCGCAGGCGGCGCTCCAGCTCCTGGCGCTGGGCCTCCTGCGCCCGGAAGCCGACGGTGAGCCTGGCCACCTCCTCGAGCTGGCCGCGCTTGGTCTTCAGCCGCCCCTCGCGCTGGGCGATGGACCGGCTCACGGTGAGGGCGATGACCACCACCAGGAAGACGGTGACGGCGCTTCCAGCGAGCCCCACCAGGCCGCGCTCCCGCGGCGTCAGGCGACCCAGCGCGGCGGAGAGGTTGGAGATGAGCTGTCGAAGCTGTTCCATGGTCAGGCTCCCTCCGGCTTCGCGGCCTCGCCGCACTGGACCCGGATGTCCAGGTCGAAGAGCACCTTGGTGCCCTCCTTGTTCTTCTGCACCTTGCCGCGCTTGATCTCCTGGAAGCACTTGAAGCTCTTCAGCGCGCTTACCAGCTGGTCCACCATGTCGAAGGTCTCGCTCTCGCCGTGGATCTGCACGCGGTCGAGCTGCACGTTCATGTCGTCCAGCTTCACCCGCAGCGCCTGGGTGCGCGCCGCGACCTCGGCGAAGAGGTCCACCGCCGAGTACACCGGCAGCGAGGCCGCGACGGAGCCCTTGCCCTTCAGGAGCGAGAGCGCCACCAGGTAGTCCTTCTGGCACTGGCCCACCACCCGCTGCGTGGTGTTGCACAGGGTCTTGTCCAGCTCCTTCTCCGCGTTCCCCAGCACGTGGAAGCGCGACCAGACCATGACCCCGGAGAGCACCACCAGCACCGCGGCGAATGCCGCCAGCCGCGAGACCTTGCCCTTGAGGTAGTCGAGGTCGCCCTTGAAGGCGAACTCGCCCTTGCGCAGGTTGAACTTGCCTGCGCGCGCCGACCCGTGCCCGCGCATCGCCAGCGCGAAGGCCTGCGCCGCCACCTGCTCGCGTCCCGCCTCGATGGGGCTGTCGTTGCGCGGCACGCCGTCCAGCAGGTGCACCTCGGCGCCCAGCTCGCGGGAGAGCATCGCCGCCAGTCCCTTGAGCCGCGCGGTGCCGCCGGCGAGGAAGATGCGCGAGACCGGCCGGTGGAAGCGCGCCCCGTGGGCCCGGAGCGTCGCGCGGATCTCCCGGACGAGCGGCGCCAGGGCGCGCAGCAGCGCCGCGGCGGCCTTCTCGTTCTCCGGGGGCACGTCCGGGCCGATGGCCACGTCGCCTTCGTTGTCCTTCCAGGCCTCGGCGTTGGGCAGGTCCACCTGGAACTCGGCGGCGATGGCCCGGGTCAGCTCGCGGCCGCCGCCGGCGAAGGTGCGCGCGTACTCGAGCGCTCCGCCGTACGCCACGCACACGGAGGTGCGCTCGTGCCCGATGTCCACCACCGCCTCGGCGCCATCGTCGCGGGGCGGGGCGCCGGTGTAGCCGGTGAGGCCCGCCGCGAGCAGCGACTGGTAGGCGAGGGCGCTGGTGGTCACTACCCGCGGATCCACCCCGGCGGCGGTCAGCGTCGCCAGCACCTTCTCTAGTTCTTCACGTCGCACCGCGCCCACGAGGATGTCCGCCTTGCCGTCGCGGGTTCCGAGGATCTGGCAGTCGAAGACCGCCTCGGTGAGGTCGTAGGGGAGCTGGCCCTCCACCTCGAAGGCGATGGTGGACTCGATGCGTCGCGGGTCGGTGAAGGGCAGGGTGAGCTGGTGCGTGGCCACCGAGGCGCCCGGGAGCGCGACGATCACCTGGTCCGCCGCGAGGTGCTTGCCTGCCTGCAGCGAGGTCAGGGCCGCCGCGAGCCCGCCCTCGCCGTCGAGGCGGGCCTCGCTGTAGCCGCGGACCACGAAGCCGCGCAGGTTCGACTCGAGCAGGAGCGCTTTCACCGAGCGCGCGCCGATGTCCAGTCCGAGGATGCGTGCCATGACTCTCTCTCCCGCCGCGCGTGCGGCCGGGGCTGCTATTCCTGCCGGTAGTAGAGGAACTTCCCCAGGACGTCGTCGCTGCGGATGACCGCGGTGACCGTCCGCTGAACCTTGCCCGCCTGTCCGGTCGCCTTCACCGTGAAGGTCTGGACCTTGTCGTCGACCCAGCGGTTGCTGGCGATGTTGCCCTTGATCTCCGGCTTGATGGCGATGCCGTTGCGCTCGACGATGCCCACGAAGGTCGCGGTGTTCATGCCCAGGAAGGAGAACATCTTCGTCAGGCGGATCTCTTGCCTGATCGCCTGGATCACCAGGCCAGCGGGGTTGAGCTTGGGGTCCGCCTCGTTCGCCGCGACGGTGACGATGTTCAGGTACTCCTGGTTTTCGTCGTCGGTGTTCACGTTCAGCGACATGTTCTTGTCGGCGTAGACCGTCAGCCGGTCGCGGAACGCGGCCATGAACAGGTCCGAGACGCCGTCCACCTGGTACAGCTCGTCCAGGGTGTCGAAGGAGGCATTCTTGGAGCGGTACCGGAACGGGTACTTCGAGGCGTAGTTGCGGTTCTCGTCGCCGAAGCCGTCGGGGAAGGGGTCGGCGCCGGAGGTGAGGTTGAGGTTGGCGCCCGTGTCGCGCTCGTCGATCCAGTCGTGCAGGGCGATGATCGTCTCCTGCGCGGTCTGCTTCACCCCGTGGGCGTCGGCCTTCTCGTAGACCCACTCGAAACGGGGGTCGGCCATGAGGATGAGCGCCTGCATCATCGCCGCGCGGCCGGAGGCACCGGCGGCGTTGAGCTTGTTGACGTTGATCTTCTGCTCCTCGTCGGTGATCTGCGCGCTGAAGCAGCCCTCGTAGTCCCCGAAGCTGGCCAGGGGCTTTCCTGCTTCGCCCTTGGACGCGAGCCCCTCGCCGAACTTGGGAGCCTCGGCTGGCGCTGCCGGGGCAGCCCCGCCGCCCAGCAGCATGTTGAAGAGGCTGCAGTCGATGGGGACGAGCTCCCAGAGGCGGATGTTGGGCGCCCCGCCCCCTGCGCCGGCCATGCCCAGCGAGGACAGGAGCCCGCCCAGTTGCTTGGTCTGCCCGTCGAGCTGCTTCTGGAAGCGCAGCAAGAGGCGCGACATGTTCACCGACGAGCGCGCCAGGTAGTCGGCGCGCAGCTCGTCCCGGCCGTTCACCGCGAGGCGCAGGTCGATGCTCGACTGGTACAGGAACTCCACCGCGACCGAGGTGAGGATGGCCAGCGAGCCCAGCACCATCACCAGCGCGATGCCGCGGCGTCCGCGCGCGCGCCGACGGCGCCGGGGGCGGTCCCAGGGAAGGCGGCGTGGGCGCACGAGCGCCCGCTTGAGGTCGGCGAACCTCATCGGCGGTCCAGTACGGTGACCAGGTTGACCATCGCCTGCGTCACGTAGATCTGCTCCTTTCCCAGCTCGTTCTTCGCGGTCAGGGTGATGCGCACCCGGTCGGGGAGCTGGTTCGCGCGCTCCGTCTTGCGCGTGTCCCAGTCGTTGATCCAGTCGTTGCGCTTGTTGTCCCAGTACTTGAACTCCACCTTCTTCACGTCGCTGATCAGCGTCTCCCAGCGCTCGCAGCGGTCCGGGTCGTCGTCGATGACCGGCTTCTCGCAGCGGAGCAGCGAGGTGATGGTCTTGCCCTTCTGGTCGGGGTCGCGGTCCACCTTGTAGAAGACGATGGACTGGTCCGACTCCTTGGCGTCCCGCGAGAGCCGCTGGTGCCCCAGCATCGAAAAGGACAGCTCCTCCGCCTCGCCGGTGAAGAAGGTGGGGCGGTTGGAGTAGTCGCGGAAGCGCAGCGTGTCGTAGTTGTCGGAGATGAACGCCATCGAGATCTCGCGGACCATCCGCGTGGTCCCGTTGCGCAGCTCGCGGTAGATGCCCGCCTCAGTGCCGATGAGCTCACGCGCGCGGAAGCCTTGATCGAAGCTGCCCCAGACCATTCCGCCGATGAAGCTGGTGATGGCCAGCGCCACCAGCACCTCGGCCAGCGTGAAGCCGCGCGCGCGCAGGCGCCTGGAGGAAGAGGGGCGGGTCATCGAGGGAAGTTCACAGGGAGGGTGCTGTTGCGCTGCAGTTGATCGCGCACTTTGCTCTGGGTGGCTGGGGTGGTGCTCTTCTCCGAGTTCGCCTCGCTCGTCCCTCGGCCCAGACTCACCACATGGGTCACCACGGTGAAGTCGTCCACACGGTTCCCCGCGGGCCAGGAGACCGTCAGCCGCACCTCGCGCACCGACTTGCCCAAGAGGTCGAGCATGGTCTGCACCTGCTGCGTGGCCATACCGCCGAGCGCCCCGGCCCCGCCGGTCGCGGCCGCCGCGGCGAACTGCTGGTTCCCGCCGCCGATCGATTGGGCCAGCGAGACAGGGTTCGAGGCGGTGCCCTTCTTGGGGTCCGTGGCGGTGTCCAGTCCCGCCATCGAGAGCAGGTCCGCAGCGGTGACCTTCTCGGTCTTGGGCCGGATGATCTCCGCGCGCCACTGGTAGTCGGGGAAGCCTTCCTCCTCGAACTTTCCTTCCTCGGCCGAGTCGTCCGCGGGTAGGTCCTCGGACATCAGCTTGGACTCGAGGTCCGCCATCTTCGACCGCGCCAGCATCGTCGCCACGGTGAGCCGCTTGGCGTAGACGTGCATGTCCACCGCGGTGGAGTTGATGCCCGCGATCGCCACCAGCGACACCGCGAGGATCGCCAGGGCGATCATCACCTCGAGCAGCGTGAAGCCGCGGCTGTGGGGGGACGGACGCATCGGTTTCGTTTCTTCGTCCCGTCAGTCGCGCGGGACGTCGAGCTCCTTGGCCTCGACGCGCACCCGCCCATTGAGCGGTGACACGACGAGCGTGTAGACATCCCCGCTGTCGCTGGAGACGTAGATCTGGGCGCGCTCGGTGTTGCCCTGGGGGAAGAAGTAGAGGAAGGCCTTCCCCTTCGTGTACTTCTCGCGCTGGTGGCCGGTCCACACCGCGAGGTTTGCGCCGTCGGGGAGCGAGCGCTTCTCGATCTCCTCGTCGGCGAACTCCGAGAACTCCGCCTTCTTCTCCACCTTCTGGCGCATCGCCTCGCCCTCGTCCTTCGGGGGCAGGTTGTCCGCCGGCTTCTTGCGCTCCTCCACTGCCTCCCCGCCGCGCGACCGCTCCTTCTCGCGCTCCACCGTGAAGCGGCCCTCGGTGCACTCCGTCCACCACGCCCGCCCGTCCAGGTCGAAGACGATGCGGCACACCCGGCCCGACAGCGCCGACTGCCCGTACAGGTAGCGGATGGCCCCGGAGATGCGCCCTGCCTCCTCGCGCGCCCGGACGCCCGCGTAGGCCTCGATGGACGGCACCGCCACGAAGACCATCAGCGCCACGATGGCCAGGGCGATGCCTATCTCCAAGAGGGTCATGCCCCGCTCGGAGGTCCCTCTGCGGCAAAGGGACCGCATGTGCGCTCGGGCGCGGGTCACGGGCTACTTCTTCTTCCCCAGGGTGTCGCTGGAGATGTCCGCCGCCGCACTGTCCCCACCGGCCGCGCCGTCCGAGCCGTAGGAGATGATCTTGTAGCTCGCGCCCTCGGCCAGGTAGACGAAGTCGTTGCTCCAGGCGTCCTTGGGCATCTGCTCCAGGAACTTCTCGGTCACCAGGATCTGCAGGCCCTGGGAGGTGTCGGGGTACTTGCCGTGCTTGGCGTAGTAGAGCTTCAGGCCGTTCTGCACGCCCAGCATGCTGTTCTTGGTGGTGTCGATCTTCGCGTTGTCGAGCTGCGGGAGGATCGCCACGGTCACGGTGGCCATGACCACGCCGATGATGGTGATGACCACCATGATCTCGAGCAGGGTCATGCCGCGGTCGGCCCTGCGGCCGCGCCGACGGGCGAGGGTTCGTTCGAAGCGCTTCAGGCTCATCATCGCGTGCTCCTCGCGGACGCCACGTCCGCACTCGGGACTGAAAGGGGCGCGGCCACCGCCGGCCCGTCGAAGAAACCCAGCCACAACAGGGCGGTCACCACCGAGAGCACCATCACCCATGCCCCGCGGCGGACCCACCGGTCGGCGGGGGAGGGCAGGCACTCGAGCGGCTCGGGGAGCGCGCTCATCCGTGCACCATGGTGTTGAGCTGGAGGATGGGGAGGAGGATGGAGAACACGATGAAGGCCACCGCGCCGCCCATCCCCACGATCATCACGGGCTCGAGCAGCGTGGTGAGCGCCTGGATGCGCACCTCCACCTGCGTCTCGTAGGCCGAGGCCACGTTCACCAGCATGTCCTCGAGCTGCCCCGACCGCTCCCCGATGGCGATCATGTGGTAGACGAGCGGCGGGAACTGCCCCGAGCGCTTCAGCGGCGCGGCGATGGACTCGCCCTCCTTGATGGAGTCGCGCGCCTTGTCGATGACGTCCGAGAGCACCGTGTTGTCGACGATGTTCTTCACGATGTCCATCGCCGCCAAGAGCGGCACGCCGCTCTTGAGCAGCGTCGCCAGCGTCCGCGAGAACCGCGAGATGGCGATCATCCGGACGAGGCCGCCGAAGATGGGCGCGCGGAGCACCAGCTGGTCCCAGCGGGCGCGGCCCTTCTCCGACTTCTTCCAGCGCAAGAAGCCCCAGATGGCCAGGCCCAGGAGCCCGAAGATGAGCCACCACCAGTCCCGCGCCAGGTGCGACATCTCGATGAGGATGCGCGTGGTGATGGGCAGGGTGATGCGGTTGTCCTCGAAGATCTTGGTGACCTTGGGCACCACCACCGTGAAGAGGATGGTGAGGATGATGAGCCCGATGAAGACCATGATCACCGGGTAGGTCATGGTCCCGACGATCTTCGCGCGCAGCTTGGCCTGGCTCTCGGTGAAGTCCGCGAGGCGCACCAGCACCACGTCCAGCGCGCCCGAGTGCTCGCCCGCGCGGATCATGTTGACGTAGAGCGTCCCGAAGACCTTGGGGTGCTGCGCCAGCGCGTCGGCGAGCGAGCTGCCCTCGTTCACCCGGGTCTTCACCTGGCTGACGATGAGCTTGAGCCGCTCGTGCTCCACCTGGTCCTGCAGCGCGCTCAGCGCCTCGACCAGCGCCACCCCGGCGCCGATGAGCACCGCGAGCTGGCGCGTCATGATCGCCACGTCGGTGGTGCTGACCCGGCCGGCGAAGGTCTTCTTCAGGTCGATCTCGACCTTGCCGCCCTGCGCCGCCTCGCCGCCCGCGGCCTGCTTCTGGCCCACGACCTCGGTGAGGAAGATGCCTTCCTTGCGCAGCAGCGCCCGCAGCGTCTTGGCGCTGTCGGCGTCGCGCACGCCCTTCAGCGGCTTGCCGGCCTCGTTGAGGCCCTTGTACTCGAAGACAGGCATCGGTCAGCCCACGTCCTGCTGTGCCACCCAGAGGACCTCGGAGGTGGTGGTGACTCCCTCCAGCACCTTGCGCGCGCCGTCCTCGATGAGGGAGCGCATGCCCTTCTCGGTGGCCTTGCGCTTGATGGTGCCGCTGTCGACGTTCTTGAGGATGAGCGCGCGGATCTCGTCGTCCGTGGTCATCATCAGCTCGTAGATGGCGGTGCGGCCCTTGTAGCCGGTGTGCTCGCAGTGCTCGCAGCCCTTCTCCGCGGCGCGGTAGATGCGGGCCACGCCCTGCTCGTGCATCTTGGCCACCGTGAGCCCGACCTCGGAGAGCTCCTCGTCGGTGGGCTCGTAGCTCACCCGGCACTGCGGGCAGACCACGCGCACCAGGCGCTGGCTGGCGTCGAAATCCATGTGGTAGACCTGCTGGC
>CAZAIE010000077.1:11868-13368 GCA_964485035.1 uncultured Myxococcaceae bacterium
CGCGCACCAGGCGCTGGGCGAGGATGCCGACGAGCGAGCTGGCGACGAGGAAGGGCTCGACGCCCATGTCCACCAGGCGGGTGATGGCGCCGGCGGCGTCGTTGGTGTGGACGGTGGAGAAGACCAGGTGGCCGGTGAGCGACGCCTGGATCGCGATCTCCGCGGTCTCCAGGTCGCGGATCTCGCCGACCATGATCACGTCGGGGTCCTGGCGCAGGAACGAGCGCAGGGCGTTGGCGAAGGTCAGGCCGATCTTCGCGTTCACCGGCGTCTGGCCGATGCCCTGGAGCTGGTACTCGACCGGGTCTTCGGCGGTGAGGATGTTGAGGTCCGGCTTGTTGATGCGGCTCAAGGCGGCGTAGAGCGTCGTCGTCTTGCCCGAGCCGGTGGGGCCGGTGACCAGCACGATGCCGTGGCTCTTGGCGATGAGGTGCTCCATCCCCTTGAGCTGTTCGTGGGTGAAGCCCAGGTCCTCGAGGTTGAGCAGCGTCGAGCTCTTGTCGAGCAGACGCATGACGATGCGCTCGCCGTGCGAGGTGGGGATGGTCGACAGGCGGATGTCGATGTCCTTGCCGGCGATCTTGATGCGGATGCGGCCGTCCTGGGGCAGGCGCGTCTCGGCGATGTTCAGCTGCCCCATGATCTTGACGCGGCTGGCGATGGCCTTCTGGTAGCGCTTCTGCGGCCGGATGATCTCGTGGAGCACGCCGTCCTTGCGGAAGCGGACCGCGACGTCCTTCTCGTAGGGCTCGATGTGGATGTCGCTGCACTTTTCCTTCACTGCCCGCTTGAGGAGCGAGTTCACCAGCCGGATGATCGGCGCCTCGTCGCCCTCGGTGTCGATGAGGTCGACCAGCTCCTCGACGTCGTGGGCCAGCGAGTCGAGGTCCTCGTTGTCGGAGTCGAGGTTCTCGAGCATCTGGCCGGCCTCGTGCGAGGCGCGGTCGTAGGCGGCGTTGATGGCGTCGAGCAGCACCGTGCTCGTCGCGAGCTTCGGCTCGATGGGGGACTGGGCGATGGTGCGGACGTGGTCGAGCGCGGCGGTGTCGAGCGGGTCGCGCATCACCACCGGGACGACCTCGCCGTGGCGCAGCAGCGGCAGCACCCAGGCCTGCTTGGCGAAGTTGATGGGGACCTTGCGGACCAGCTCCAGGTCCACCTGGTCGAGGCGGATCTCTGCGAGGAACGGCAGGTCGAGCTGCATGCCCAGCGCGCGCTGTACCTGCTCCTCGGTCACGGCCTTGAGCCCGACGAGGATCTCGCCGAGCCGGCCGCCCTTCTCCTTCTGGAGCTGGAGGGCCTCGTCGACCTTCTCGGGGGTGACGCGCGCGGTCTGCACGAGGATTTCCCCGAGCGGGCGGCCGCACAGGTAGGCCGGCGCGTTGGCCACGAGCAGCGTGCGCTCGCGCGGGGCCTCTTCGGGGGAGTACTCGGTGGTCTCGAGAGCCATGTTCTGAAGCCTGATGCCTGGTGTGGAGCGCCGTGCGCGGTGGGCTGCGG
>CAZAIE010000078.1:0-13300 GCA_964485035.1 uncultured Myxococcaceae bacterium
CTCTGGGGCGGCGGCTCGGCCTTCGGCGGGTTCGCGACCGCCGGCGTCGGCGTCCAGTGGGACCTCTTCGCACCCACTCGGAGCGCGGACATCGAAGCTGCGCAGGGCGCCGCCCTAGCGGCAACGCAGTCCCGGCGCTGGGTCGAGGCTCAAGCGCGCACCGACGTCGAGAAGGCGCGGAGGGCGGTGACCGCCGCGAAAGCGCGCGTGGAGGCCGCCAAGGAGCAGCTGGCGTCAGCCGAGTCTGCCCGAGATCTGAGACGGGCGAGGCATCGCGAGGGCCTCTTGCCGCTCACCGACCTGCTCGATGCCGAGGAGGCGGTGGCCACGGCGCAGTCAAGCCTCCTCGACGCCCAGTTCGCGGCGCGGGTGGGACAGGCCCAGCTCGACCTTGTGCTGGGTCAGCCGATCGAGGGAGTGGGCCGATGAGAGCGATCGCCTTCGCGATGACGCTGGCAGCGCTGGCGGGTTGCGGCGCCGGTGAGAAGCGGACGACGCGAAGCGAGCTCGCCGTGGCCTCGGTGAAGCTCGTCAAGGCGGGCCGCGAGCGGCAAGGTGCGCGTGTGCCGGCGACGCTCGAGCCGGCAAGGCACGCTACGGTCTCCACCCGTGTGCCCGCACGGGTCGCGCGCGTCCATGTCCGAGAGGGCGACTCGGTGGAGCAAGGCCGCGTCCTCGTCTCCTTGGCAGACGACGATGTGCGGGCGCAGCGGTTGGGAGCTCGCGCGGTGCTGCGACGCGCAACGGCGCACGAGCGGCGCCTTGCTACCCTCGCGGCCGAGGGCGCGGCGACCGCGAGCGAGTACGAGGCCGCGCAGGCCGATCGCGCGCAGGCCGAAGCCGCGCTCCGGTCGGCCGAGGAGGCGCTGCGGTACACCGAGATTCGCGCGCCGTTTGCCGGGCGCGTCCAGGCCAAGCGCGTGACCGCGGGTGACGTCGTGACTCCCGGGACGCCGCTCGTGGATCTGGAGGGCGCCGGCCTCGAGCTCGTGGCGACCCTTTCAGCGGAAGAGGTGGCGCTCGTCGGGCTGGGGCAGCTCATCGCGTTCGAGGGGGCTGGCACGCGCGGCGCGGCGGAGATCACATCGATCGCGCCCTCCGCGGACCCAGTCGCCCATCGCATAGAGATCCGAGCCCGCGTGATGGAGGCGCCGCTGAATCTGCGGGCGGGCACCTTTGCGCGCCTGGAGTTGCCTCCTGCCCCCAGCGCCTCGGCGCAGCTTTGGATCCCGACCTCGGCAGTGGTGCAGCGCGGGGATCTGCGCGGAGTCTTCGTCGCCAAAGGGGACCGCGCCGAGCTGCGCTGGCTGCTGCTCGGCGACGCATCGGACCACTCCATTCCGGTGCGCGCGGGGCTGAAGGGTACCGAGAGCCTCATCGACGCCCCGGGCGACCTGAAAGACGGACAGCCGATTCGGGTGATGAATGCCGAGTGAAACCATGGAGAGGCTCGGACTTGCCGGGCGCATCGCGCGGACCTTCGTGCACAGCCGGCTCACTCTGCTCTTCGTGCTGGGTGCCATCCTGCTCGGAGTCTTCGCTGTGCGCATCACGCCGCGCGAAGAGGAACCGCAAATCGTCGTGCCCATGGTCGACGTGCTCCTGGGCATGCCCGGAGCAAGCGCGCGCGAAGTCGAGAGCCAGCTGACCACGCCGCTGGAGCGGCGCTTCTGGGGGATCCCCGGGGTCGAGTACGTCTACAGCACAAGCCAGGCCGGCCGGAGCCTCATCACCGTCCGCTTCAAGGTCAACGAGCCTCTCGAGCCGAGCGTCGCCAAGGTCCGCCACGAGCTCGAGGCCCATCCAGAGTTGCTCCCAGCAAGCGCCAAGCCACCCACCGTGCGCCTCCTGAGCATCGACGACGTGCCCTTCCTTGCGCTGACCCTGCATGGGGATCAGCCGCCGGGAGTGCTGCGGCAGCTTGGAGAGGTCGTCGCGCGGCAGGTCGCCGAGGTGCCCAACACCTCTCAGGTTCACGTGATCGGGGGAGCGCGGCGCCAGGTGCGGGTCGAGCCGGACCCTGCGCGGCTGCGTGCCGCGGGCGTGACCCTTCCCGACCTTCAGAGGGCGCTGAGGGAAGCGGACGCCGACCTGCCGGCAGGTGCAGCGGTCGAGAGCGGCACTCGAACCGTCGTGGAGGCCGATGCGCTGGTGCGCAGCGCGTCCGAGCTGCGGCGGCTCGTCGTGGCCGAGCACGAGGGGCATCCGATCTATCTCGCCGACGTCGCGCAGGTGTCCGACGGCCCCGAGCCCGATCCGGCCCTCGCCCTCTTCGCCAGCAGCGACGGGCCTGGCTTCGAGCCGGCAGTAACCGTCTCGGTCTCGAAGCGCCCCGGAGCCAATGCAACGACGCTCGCCAGAGTGGTCGAGGACAAGGTCGAGTCCCTGCGCGGTCGCGTCATCCCGGCGGCCGTCGCGCTCACGATCACCCGCAACTACGGCGAGACCGCCGGCGCCAAGGCCCAGGAGCTCATCGAGCACCTGCTCATCGCCACGCTGTCGGTCATCACCCTGATCCTCATCGCCATGGGCTGGCGCTCGGCAGTGGTCGTGGGGATCACCGTTCCGGTCACGCTCGCGCTGACGCTGCTGCTGACCTACCTGCTCGGCTACACGCTCAACCGAGTCACGCTCTTCGCGCTGATCTTCTCCATCGGCATCCTGGTCGACGACGGGATCGTGGTGGTCGAGAACATCCACCGCCATCTACACCTGCCCGACCGGCCCAAGAGCCTCACCCTCACGGTGGTGCGTGCCGTCGACGAGGTCGGCAACCCGACGATCCTCGCGACCTTCGCGGTCATCGCGGCGATTCTGCCGATGGCCTTCGTGCGCGGGCTCATGGGCCCATACATGAGACCGATCCCAGTAGGGGCGAGCCTGGCGATGCTCTTCTCGCTGCTCATCGCCTTCGTGGTCAGCCCTTGGGCGTCCTTGCGGCTCTTCCGCAGCCGGGCGAGCCACTCTACGGCGGCAACCAAAGCCGAGCGCAGAGAGGGAATGGCGACCCGCGCCTACCGCAAGCTGATGCGCACGCTGCTCGGGTCTTCGCCTGCGCGCTGGGCCTTCCTTGGCCTGGTGCTCCTGCTGTTCGCGAGCGCAGCGAGCCTGGTGGTCTTCGGCGCGGTGAAGGTGAAGATGTTGCCCTTCGACAACAAATCGGAGCTCCAGGTCCAGCTCGACCTGCCGGCGGGCGCGACGCAGCAAGATGGGCTCGCAGCCGGGCAGGCGGTCGCGCGGCGGCTGCTGCAAGAACCGGTCGTGCGTGACGTCGAGGTCTACTCCGGCAATGCGGCGCCTTTCACCTTCGTCGGGCTCGTACGACACAGCTTCCTTCGCGAGGCGCCCGAGCAGGTCGACCTGCAGGTGAATCTGGTTCGCAAGGAGGATCGCAGAGAGCAGAGCCATGCCATCGCCACGCGCTTGCGTCCGGCGCTCGAGGAGGTCACGAGGCCGCTCGGCGTCAGAATGAAGATCGTTGAGAATCCTCCGGGGCCGCCCGTGCTCGACACGATGGTGGCGGAGGTCTACGGGCCGGACCCCGAGACGCGCGACGGCATCGCAGCGCAGGTGCTCGAGGCCTTTCGAAGCACGAAGGGGCTCGTCGATCTCGACTCCTCGCTCAATCCCACCGCCCCGCGTGATCGGCTCGTCGTCGACCGCGAGAAGGCTTCGCTGCATGGAATCGCACCTTCGTCGGTGGCGCAGGTCCTCTCGATGGCGGGCGCGGGCGTGACGCTCGGGACCTTCCATGTCGAGGGCGGCTCGACCCAGGTGCCGGTCATTCTCGCGCTGTCGCAGGCGCGTCGCGCCGAGCTGGCTTCGCTGCTCAGCCTCGAGGTCCCCGGCCCGCGTGGGCCCGTGCCGCTCTCCGAACTCGTGCGCCTGGAAGGCGGTCGCGAGGATGCCGCCATCTTTCACAAGAACCTGATGCCGGTGAGCTACGTCTTCGGAGATCTTGCCCGCGAGATCGAGAGCCCTGTGTATGCGCTGGCGGCCCTCGACAAGAAGGTCGACGCGATCGCGCGCGCCTCTGGCCAGCGAATCGAGCGCTACGGCCTCTCGCAGCCTCTCGGCACCGAGCAACGCAGCCTGAAATGGGACGGCGAATGGCACGTGACCTTGGAGGTGTTCCGCGACCTCGGTCTCGCGTTTGCGGTGGTGCTGGTCCTCATCTTCGTGATGGTGGTCGGCTGGTTCGAGAGCTTCTCCGTGCCGTGGGTGATCCTCGTGCCCATCCCGCTCAGCCTCATCGGCATCATCCCCGCGCACGGCCTCGCCGGCGCCTTCTTCACCGCCACCAGCATGATCGGCTTCATCGCCGGGGCAGGGATCATCGTGCGCAACAGCATCATCCTCGTCGACTTCATCGAGGTGAAGCTGCGCGAAGGGATGCCGCTCGCCCAGGCGGTCGAGGAGGCGGGCGTGGTGCGCTTCCGGCCGATGCTTCTCACCGCGGCGGCAGTAATGGTGGGCAGCGCCGTGATGCTCGCCGATCCCATCTTCCAGGGGCTCGCCATCAGCCTGATGGCGGGCGAGGTGGCATCGACCTTCCTCTCGCGGATCGCTGTGCCAGTCCTCTACTTCGTCATCGCCAGGCGCGGACGCGCTGCACAGCAGGTCGCGCGGTCGGAAGAGGCAGTGGCAGCAGGCTTGACTCTGCAGGAGGCACATCCATGACCGTTGAGCGCTATGTCCGGGCCTTTGCCGGAACCTTCGTACTCGTCAGTTTGGCCCTGGGGCACTTCGTCGATGCCCGGTTCCTCTGGATCACCGTCTTCGTAGGCGCCAACCTGCTGCAGTCGAGCCTCACCAACTTCTGCCCGTTGGAGCGGCTCCTCCGGTGGCTCGGGGTCGGAGCGCATGACAAGCCACCAGCAGACCAGTTGGATCGTCGCAGCGTGAGCTAAGGCCGAAGGCGGGCCCTGGGCCCTCAATCGGTCTCTGCCCTGGGGGACGACCGCTTGGCCGGCCGACTATTGGGCCCATCGCCAACGCCCGCCTTATGAGTGAGCAGAATCGTGTAGCCACGCGGAATCATCGGCGGTCATGGCGGGCTCCCAGATGCACGAAGGCCCCGCCCCGTTGCCAGGGCGGGGCCTTCGCGCTACCAGCCTACAGGGTGGATCCCAGCTCGATGATCTCGCGCCCTTGGCGGTCGAGCGCGTTGGCGATCTTCGTCTTGACCGGCGCCTCCAACTCGCCACCGGCGATCGCCTTGAGCCGTTCGTGGTAGCGGTCCCAGGCGACCTGCAGCGCCTCGACGGGGTCGGTGATCCGCGGCTGCTGCTTGATCAGGCCCCAGAAGAGGAAGCCGTTCTGGCTGCCGTTGATTCCCAGGTCCTTGGCCGCCGCCATCGCGGCGCCCGAGAGGGAGCGGAACTCCTCGCCCTTGTAGATGACGCCGGTCTCGGTCACCTTGCACTCGCAGCGCACCGCCCCGCTGCGGTCGAGCTTCTTGAGGACCGTGCCCGGGGGCGGCAGGCGCGGGTCGCGCTCGCGGGGCTCGGCGGCCGGCTTGGCCGGCTTCTTCACCTCGGGCTTCTCGGCCTGCTTGGTCTCGACCTTCGCCGCCTTCGCCTCGTTCTTGGCCTTCTCCTCGGCGTGGGCCGCGATCTTCTGGCAATCGGCGCAGTTCGCCTCGGGGGTGGTCAGGGTGGTCTTGATTCCCTTCCCGGCGGCGCCGCAGATCGGCTTGCCGGTGCCCGGGGTCGCGATGTGCAGGGTGGTGGCCTTCTTGCTCCCCTTCGAGGTCTTCGTGGTCTTGGTGGTCATCTTCGGCTCCCCTTTGTTTCCTGCTGGTTGGCTCTGCGTTTCGGCGGCGTTCCCAAGTCCGCCTTGAGCACATGGACGCTCTTGAGCGCCTGAGCATCAAGTCGATTCGCTAGGAAGATCGACGGGTTGAGATGGCGCGACCGGATTGGATTGAGTTGACTCGCCTCTCGAGTAGAGCGAATGCGCGGACCTGACCAGGGCGTCCAATCTCGTTGACTTCGCCGCCTGCCGGAGTGCGGCCGACCACCTGGATCGCGCGCCCGCGCTGTCCCCAGACACGAGAAAGCCCCGCGAGGCTCGTGGCCGCGCGGGGCGTTCGTGGAGCGTCCCTTCCGCTATCGCTGCGCGGGCAGCTGGGGCGCCGCCTCCTTGCTCGCCTGCGCCTCCCGCTGCAGGCGCAGCTCGGTGACCAGCGCCTCGAGGTTAGCGTTGAGGCGCTCGAGTTGGTCAGCGATCTTCGGCGCGGTGACCTCGTACCAGCGAGCTCCCATCCTGGTCTGGAAAAAGTCCGGGCCAGTCATCGCAGCGCCCCCCTCGCGAGCATCTCGGCCACCTTGGTGAGCGCTGCCATCGCCACCTCGGGGTTGGCGCCCTGGCATCCCTCCAGCTTGATCAGGTAGGTCGTGCGCCAGCCGGCGGGCAGGCGCTGCTCGTCGCCCCATACCGGGTCGTTGACCAGCCAGCTCTTGTCGGCGACCGCCGCCAGCGCCAGCTCCACCTCGGCCGCCGCCCTCAGCCCGATCGCCCGGTTGTGCCGCAGCGGGCAGGCGACCTCGGTTGTCTTCGTCGCGACTACCAGCATCGGCTGCTGGTTGCCGCATGCGCTCTTGCCGAGCACCGCCTCGGCTCTCTCGACCACCGTTGCTGCCTTCTTCTTTCCTGCCATCGCGTCCTCCTGTTTGGCTCTCTCGTTTCGGCGGCGCCGCAGCGCCGTCTTGGAGGACATGCACGCTCTGGTGTGCCTGAGCATCAAGTGGATTCGCTCAACAACATCGAGACGTTAGATGCTGCGCCGCTTGGCGGACGGCTGGCCGTCTCAGACGGCTTTGCCGCCTTGTGATCGACACGACAAGAGCGGCTGGCAGGTCGAAGTCAGCCGCGCCCGGCCAACGGCGCCCCAGATCAATGCGGTGCAGAGGGCTACTAACCCGCCGACTCAGCGAGAACTGCCGAGATCCTCGACTTCACCAGCCCGACGGTCGCTTGGTCAGTGATGCGATAGCCCATCTCACGACGAACGCCCTTGCCCGGCCGCGGGTTGAACGAGAGGAAGTTGAAGCTCGTGATAATCACGTATCGGTCATCACAGATGACGACCTTCTCGTGCGTGTTCCCGACCTCGACGATGCGAACGCGCCCGTGGGACTGCTCGGAGAGCTTCCGCAGTCGCCGGAGCGCCTCTTCCTGGTCGCGAGCCGCTTGATCACGCTGCCGACCGGGGTCGCGCTCGATCCCATAGCCGATGACGATTCGTAGGCTCCTGTTGCGGTCGAGCGTGGTGCGCAGCCAGCCCACCAGCTCGTGATCGACCGCCGCTGTTCGCAGCCAAGGAGACACGATGACCAACTCGTGCTTCGCGCCGAGAATGGCTTCCCGGAGCGCGTCCCTGTGCTCGTTGGTTTGGAGGAGAGCGGGTTGTGCCGAGCGCTGGGCTGCTTCGGCCACAGCGTGGACCTCTTCGCCTCGGGGGCTTACGGCTAGTTCCATCCGCTCCTCGAGCGGAATGATCACGCTGCCGTTCGACTCCAATTCCGCAAGCTTGGCAGATACCTCAGTTTCTTCACCGCCTCCGCGCAGAAGTCGCCACTGCCACTCTTCGCGACCAGGCCGGTACCAGGCTTCCAGCTCCGCCTCGCGATACGCGACGTAATGCTTGAGAGGACGGATCCGAAGCACATCGCGCCGACGCTTCTCCGCCCCCTCCTTCTCATCGACTTTCTTCTCGAAGGGCAGGCCGTCACGGTCGACGAGCGCTTGGACCTCGCGGTAGCGGCCCTCGAGATCGCTAGGCCGGAGTTCGGCCGGCTCCGGAAGCGCTCTGAGACCAGTAGCCCGCAGGCGTTCGCCCTTGAATTCTTCCTCATCGAACGTCCACCGGAGCTCGTCGCGATACGGGTCGTGTCGGACTTCGACGTCTGTGTACGTGTGCATCTCGCGCGTTAGCGCCCTTCGCAAGATGTCGGAGCCGAGCGCCGACACAACGAGGCGGTCGTCTCGATGCGCGATCGCGCCCTTCCTAAGAAGGTCGACGATCGTCGCTGGGATAATTCGTCCCTCGTCCAGCCCCATGAGGGCGGCGACGCGCGAGGGGTCTCCTACGCCCGAGTCGACGAGCCGCAGAACGGTCTCCTCTGCAAGGCGTAGCTCGCGATCGAACTCCAGATCAAGGTCGATGCGCCACACGAAGTGGGCGACACCAACCCGCCAAGTAGCTACGCGCTCATACCCATCTGCGATGAGTTGTTCGCTCCGGTCCGCGCTCATCGACCCTCCGTAAGGACGTTCTCGGCGGGGAGGAGCTTGATTGCCTGCGACAGGCGCGGGCTCTGCTCCGCGCTTTCGCGGTGGCCGACAATCACAAGTAGGCGCTTTGCTCTCGAAAATGCGACGTTCAAACGCCTGCGGTCCGAGAGAAAGCGTTTCTCGCCTTCGCCGACCCGCACGAGCGAGTAGAGGATGAGGTCGTCTTGCTTCCCCTGAAAGGCGTCTACTGTGTCGATGCGCACCTGCAGCGCCGACCACGCCCTTGTGGAGGGCATGATGGCCCGGCGCAGGCGCTGAACTTGGGCAGCGTACGCAGCGATGACGCCCACCGAATACCGCGTCCCGCGCGCCCGGAGTTCCTCCTCAAAGTTCTTCAGCAGCTTCAGGACCGCATCGACCTCTTGCTGGTTCCAATAGCTCGTCCCGTCGGGAGTCTCTCGACCAGCCACATCGAGCCAGAACACGCGATGGGGCCGGTCGAACTTCGAAAGGTTCAGCGTACGCTCGGAGTCCGGCACGCCGGTTTCAAGCCCACCGAGCTCGGAGTAGAAGAGGTCACCCACGAAGGACCCAATCGAGCGGTGCATTCGGAACTGCCGCCGAAGGGTCTCGCGATTGGTGGGCGCGACCTTCTCGAAGATGTCCTCGAACAGCGAGCGCCGCGCGCGTTCGGGATCGAGGTTCGCAGAGGCGATGTCCCTTTCCGTTTGTGTGTCGAGGAATGGCGGAAGCTGGTGGTGGTCGCCCACCAGGACGAATCGGCGACCTACAACCAATGAGACAAGAACCTCGGCAGGGGTCGCTTTCGCTGCTTCATCGACGATCACCCAGTCGAACCTCACCTCACGGAGCATTCGCCACAACGTCGGGACGCGCAGACAGGTGACGCCGAAGACCTGGACGGACTCGGCGTAGTCCTGCCGAACGTCATCGACACGGTCGAGTCGCTCATGCCAAGTGCGTAGCGCATCTCGGATTGCATCGAGCGCTTCCGCAGGGAGCGACGCCTCCTGCTCGGCGAGCGCGCTGGCGCTTCGTTCTTTGGTTCGGGTCACCCACTCGCGAAAGCCCGCCTCGAAGCCGACCTCACTATCGTGCTCCGACCGCTCGGCGCGAACGTCGCGGAGCAGCCGCCAATCGGCGTCGGCTCTGCGCGCGAGTCCACGAAGTGCCTCGAGAGCGTTGTTCACCGCCTCGTTTGCCTGCGACGTTAGGAGAATACGCGCGTCGGGGTACTGGGTAAGCAACTGGGCCATCACCTCGGCGATCACGGTCGTCTTGCCCGTGCCGGGTGGTCCTTGCACCAAGAAGAAGTCCCTCGCGGCAAGTACCCGCTCAACGAGGGACTGCATCGTCGCCTTCGGCTGGAGGTCCTGGATCAGCGCTCGAGGAAGAACGTCCGCGAGGTGGTTCTCCTCCGGGTAGAGGAGTAGTCGCCCAAGGTTCGGGTTGACGCAGTCGTCCTCGAAGAAGTGATCGAGCGCGCTCTCTTGGCGCTTGAGGGCCGCCTCCATCGCAACGTCCTTGCACTCAAGCTCTCCCTCTCGAGGAAGCTTGCGCCGCTGCTGGATACGAAGGCTGAGGATCTTCGCCTCAGGGTCGTAGCCATGGAAGGTCGCGAAACGCTGCCCCTCCAGAAGGAACGGTGAGCGGTTGTCGAGACCGTCCGTCCAGGTCTCAGCGAGGTCTCCGGGTGCCTCGATGTCCTCGTCCGCAGGCTGGATCTCCAGCACTTTCAGCTGAAGGTAGTCTCCACGCGGATCGACGTGCTCACCATCCTGCGATGCTCCCTTGTCTCGACCGACCGCCGCCGCCAGTTTCTCGGCGAACTCGGAACGACGCTCTCGTCGCTCTTCGACAACGCGGTAGCGCACACGCAGCCTCAAGAGGCGCTCGCGCTGCCGCGCAAGAACGAACCTCGCGACCTCGAGAAGGCTCTCCTTCCGGCGCTTCTCTTCCTCCCGGCGCACTTCCTCCTGGTATTCCGCAAAGAGGAAATCTACGAGCGGAGCTGCACTCCCTGCTCCCGCGCCCATCAAGTAGGGGACGGCAAGCGCCCGCTCTCGTTGGTGCGCGTGAATATTTGGCGGATTCCGGCCGATGGCGACGACAATTAGTTGTTCAGGATTCGTGTCGTCGGGGACGAGCTGCGCCCACAGGCCTCGGCCGTAGCAGCGAACAACGAACGAGTCTTGACCCGTTCGCCGATTCTGACTGGCCTCATAGCGAGCCCGCAGGCTGTCGTTTAGGTCTGCGAGAATCGCTGCGTCGGTCGTGCAACCGTTCTTCCGCGCTCCTTCTCTGGCTGTTGTGGTAAGCCGCACAGGGACCGTCGCTCGCTCCGCCGTTCGTTCGAGCAAGCCATGCAGGAGTCGACCGACCTCGTGCACACGCGGCCGAAGCGCTGGCTCATTCGCGAGGAGCGCCCCGAGGCAACTCTCCACCTCCTGGAAGGCCGCCGGATCGCGAACCTCGGCTCGAAGAGGGGCCAGCAACGCCAACAGGTCATCCCGCTTGAAATCGGCTGGAGGTACCTGCCAGGCGAGCAGCGACGCCGCCACAAGGCCAAACGCGTGGAGGTCTGCCGAGAAGCCAGCCTCACCGTGGAGCACCTGCTCGGGTGCAGCGAATGGCCGCGTGTAGAACTCTCGCAGCGTCATGCTCGAGTCGCCGCGCCCGTAGTTCTCGAGGAGGCGGGCGATCCCAAAATCGGCGAGTTGAAGGACGTCCCGGTCACGATCCACGAGCACGTTCGCCAGCTTGACGTCCCGGTGGACTACATTGCGGCGATGGGCGCACTCCAAGCCCTCGAGTAGGGCAGAGAGTTGCTCCAAGCGCCACCGCAGGGTCCGAGGGGTCTCCCTGCCAGCTCGCACCTCCAGAATGAGTTGCTCAAGGGTTCGACCGCCCGGAACGAGCTCGAGCACGATGCCTAGCCGGTCGGCCTCGGGCTCGGAGAAGTGGTCGATGAGTCGGACGACTGCGGGGTGGCTGAAGCCAGCGAGTGCCCCAACCTCCTTGCGAAACATGGCCTCTGCCACGTTCCGGTGCGTTCCGGTGAGCGACAGAACCTTGACGGCGACCCGGTCTCCACCCTTCGTGTCATGCGCCTCATAGACGGTGGCGTAGTGACTACGGCCCAGGACCGAGACGATGCGATAGCGACCCAGGCAAAGCGTTTCCGGTTCCATCGTTGCTTGGTCCCCCGCTGCTGTTCAGACACCAGTCACATGTCCGGAGTGTACACGGCCGACCGCCCGGGAGTGAGCAAAAGCATCTTGTCTCTGGACACCCGAAGGCTCGGTGCCGCGCGACCCCGGATGGCTCAGGAGTCCTGCCGTCCGAAGACTTGGAAGTCCACGCCCACCGCGAGCGAGCCCACGTCGTCGAAGTAGTTGCTGCCCTGCTGGCGAAGGACGAAGTCGAAGTAGCCAGCGGTCTTCGCGTAGAGGCTCGGCATGTGGAGCAGGTCCGGCCGCGAGGTGTCGCGGATGGAGAAGCTGACCGAGTAGCTCGCGCTCTGCATCGGGGCGGCGAAGGTGATCCGGGCTCCCCAGATGTCGTTGTTGTTGAAGTCCTTGCCGAGGTTCACCCGGGTCATCGCGGCCACGTTGAAGCCCTCGTCCACCTTCATCCCCGTGTAGCCGAGCGAGAGCGTCCCCCAGGCCTTGCAGGTGTTCTTGGCGCAAACCCTGTTGGCGACTGCCGTTGCCACGGGCGGGTTGGACCCGTCGGCGTTCGCGGTCGTCCCGATCAGCGCGAGGACGCCGTCGGTGACCGTGATGCCGCCGGGTCCCCCGCCCAGCCTCACCACGGCGGCCCACGCGCTGTCCGCCCAGCCGTTCGCGACCACCGGGGCCGCGAAGAGCGCGGGGCCGCCGGGCCCGGCTACCACCGCCTTGAAGAGCGTGGGCTCGGTGTTGCTGTAGTCGGGCTTCCAGAGGGCGGCCTGCCCGTCCCAGAGGCAGTTGTGGACGAGCTCGAGCGCGCCTTCCGCGGTCAGGTAGATGCGCGCCGTGTACTGCCGCGTTCCGATGACGACGATCGTGTCCCAGAGACAGGTGCGAGCGCCGGCGACGAGTGTCTTGTGAGTTGCGAGCGCCGGGTTGCCGTTGACGTACAGCGTGCCCGAGTTGGGCTGCACGCTCCCGACCGTCGCAGCGTAGGACTGCAGGTACGCGACGAAGTCGGCCAGCGTTTGGAGTGGCTTGTTGACGCTCGCGGCGTTGGGCGCATCGGTGCCCACAGGACAGGCGATGACCGGTGCCTGGCCCTGAACGACCTTGGCCGCGTTCCCCGTGTAGTTGGACGGCATGCGTCTCTCACGGCGCGTAGTGCAGCACGTCGTTGCCGCTCCACGTTCCGCCCTGGTTGTCCCAGGTGCGGTGCCGGTGCGGGTAGTCCCAGGTGCGGCCCTCGTTGATCACGGCGATGTCCGAGCAGGTCGAGTGCGCGCTCTTCCAGCGGCGGACGAGCCTGCGGATTTGCTCGATGCGCGGGTCGTGGTTGGCAGGCCTCACCCATTCCCAGCGAGGCTTCGGGAACCCGATGCGCTCCTTGCCCCACGGGTTCTGCGGGAACACCACCGCGAACTTCGACCAGAAGTCGGGCGTGGCGTCGCAGGACCAGCTCCCGCGAGGCAGGCCCTCGATCGATAGGGCGCCCTGCGCGTCCAGGCCGTACTGGTTGCCGTTGACGATCTCGACGAGTGCCTTCGAGTAGCCGACGTCGCGCAGGGCGAGCAGAACCCCCTGGGCAGTGCCTCCCCAGCGCCACAGGCCCCACGCGTCGACCACGCGCTCGGCGAAGGCGACGTTGGTCTCGGAGGGCCCACGCTCGATCTGCCGCTCCCCGCCAAGCTGGTCGAGGCCGTCGCGCGGCGCGAGCCGGGCAAAGCGGACCTTCACCGCGTCCTTGCAGCGCTCGGCGAGCGAGTCTTTGAGGTCGCCAGAGGCTCGCAGCCACGCGGCGTTCCTGGGCGTCTGCAGCCAGCCCGGCGCGAGCTCGCGGGGGATGAAGTCGCGGTAGAGCACTTAGACCT
>CAZAIE010000079.1:0-12262 GCA_964485035.1 uncultured Myxococcaceae bacterium
GTATGGCCCCAATCATGCGCATAGTGGGTACGTGCCGTGGATTCACCAGTATCCGGCGGGCATGGTAACAATTCGACGGGGCGTTGTACAGGGCGCGAGCGAGCGTTTCAGCGGCCGACGGCCTGGCGGGCCTTCTCGAGGCCATCGCGGGCCAGGGGATAGCCGGGGAGATGAAGCGGCCGAGCGTGGTCGCCTGGGATGGCGCGCACTCCTGGGGGCTGGGTGACACCGGGCGGATCGGCGCGAACAGCTCTGGCTGGGCTCTCTGGAAGGACGGGACGCCGTCGTGGTTGTCCTTCATCGACGCGCAGCAGCGGCCGATGAGCGTGACGCTCGCGGGGCTCGCGGCGTCGGGGGGCTCGTACGTCGTGACGGCGAACTACCCGGGAGGCGTCGCGACCGGAGGGGACTCGCGAGGTCATGCGGGCTACTGGCGGGACGGGGCGTGGCACGAGGTGCGCTACCCGACGGATGGGGAGACGGGGGCTTCGGTGACGCTGGGGGCGCCGGTCATGCGCGGCGGGCGGTTCCTGGCGCCGGGGCGCTACATCGCGGGGACCCTGGGAGGGATCTGGAAGCCGTTCTACCTGGACGACGGGGAGCTGAAGGAGCTGCCGCTGCCGGAGGGTGCGGTCGCGGCGGAGCCGTTCGCGGCCGAGTTGGTGGATGGCAAGGTGGTGGTGGCGGGGCGTGCGGCGATGGGCACCTGGAACAACTACGCGCCGGTGCTCTGGATTGCCGGGGTGCCGCGGGTGCTCGCCCAGCCCGGAGCCGAGGCGTCGCTGGACCTGCTGGCGCTGGATGGCGTGAACCTGTACGCCACGTGCTCGTCGTGCACCACGCATCCCCTGTGGCGGAACGGCGAGGCGATCGAAGCGTGGGCGGCGCCCGGGTACCCGCTGTCGAAGGTGGTGATTCGCGACGGCAAGCTCTGGTCGGCCGGGAACTGGTCCGAGCCGAAGATCACTGGCGACGGCATGAGCTACCCGCTGCCGTCCGCTCCCGCGGTGTCCTTCACGGGGCTCTCCTCGCTGGGGCGGACCGAGACGGCATCGCTGCGCTCGGTGCTCCCGCAGGCGGTGATGCTGGACTGGGCGGCGTGGTGAGCGACGCGAGTCTCGCGAGCCGCGAGGCATCCGGAATTTCGTCCGCGGACTACTAGATGATCGCCCGGGTGAAGAGCTCGGGATCGGCGGCGTCGGGCTTGAACCCGTTCGCGAGCAGGTACTTCCGGTGGGCGGGGACCGTGGTCCGGACGACGAACCGGCGGGCGCCGCGTGGACCGAACTGCTCGTTGAGGATGCGGAAGAGGAACTCGGCGTTGCGGCCGTCGCGGTAGGCGGGCACGACGTAGTCGAGGCGGACGCCGATGTCGCCGCCCTCGAGCAGCGAGTAGAAGAACAGCCCCGCGGGATCCATGTTGCGCAGGATGAAGAACCCGGGGCGGTGCTGCAGGTCGTCGGGATCGACCTCCGGGAAGAAGCGGCGGATGTCGGCCTCGTGGAAACGGAGGAACTTGCGGCCGAAGGTGTCGCAGCCCTGGATGGGCAGGAGCGTGAAGAAGTCCTTCTTCAGCTTCATCTGCGCCAAAAACCAGGCGTTGATGCCAGTGATCAGCAGGTTCACTGCGAAGACCGGCCAGGCGTGGATGAGCGCGCCGTAGACGGTGAAGGCGAGCGCGCCGGAGAGGTTGATCCACCTCAGGCGCAGCACGTTGCTCATCATCAGCGACGCGGCGACGAGCAGCGACGCGGCGTAGCCGATGAGTTCCTGCCAGGCGAACGACATGCAGCCGACCTCCGACCCAACCCCGACCACTTCTTAACGACCCGGCCGTGCTTGTAGCCGGCTGGACCGATTTGCGCGTGCGCCGGGTCTTCAGACCTCGAAGAGGTATCCATCCTTCGACAGTTGCTGGTAGCGGCGCTGGTCGAACTTGTAGAGGCGCGCGGCGCGGTGGGCGACGCCCTGCTCCACCTCGTCGAGGGGGATGAGCAGCTCGGTGGCGAGCACCTTCTTGCGGAAGTTGCGCTTGTCCAACTCGCGCTCGAGGACGATCTCGTAGACCCGCTGGAGCTGGGTGAGGCTGAACTTGGGAGGCAGCAGCTCGAAGCCGATGGGCTGGTAGCGGACCTTCCCCTTCAGGCGACCGAGCGCCATCTGCAGGATGTGGGCGTGGTCGAAGGCGAGGGAGGGCGTCTTGCCCACGGGGTACCACGCGGCGGCGGCGGCGTCGGTGGTGGCGCAGAGCTGGTAGTCCCGCTGTCGGACCAGCGCGAAGTAGGCCACCGAGATGACGCGCTCGCGGGGGTCGCGGCCGGGGTCGCCGAAGGTGAAGAGCTGCTCGAGCCACACGTCCTCGAGGCCAGTCTCCTCGGCCAGCTCGCGGCGGGCGGCCTCGTCGAGCTTCTCCTTCATCCCCACGAAGCCGCCGGGCAGCGCCCACCGGCCCTTGAACGGGTCGAGCTTGCGCTGCACCAGCAGGACCTTCAGCTCGCTCTCCTCGAGGTCCAGGCCGAAGACCGCGCAGTCCACGGTCACGGCGGGATGTTCGTACTGGTAGGTGTAGGCCACGGCGCCTCCTGAGACGGGTGTGCAATCCACACGAAGAGGACGCTGGCGTCAAGACGGGCAAGCCGGGGGATGAATCCCCCGGCTCTAACTGGAACGGACCGAGCCCAATTCCAAGCCCGCTGGCGCGGGCTGGGCCGTCGGTTCGAGAGACATGCAGCCGGCTTCAGCCGGCTTGGGATCGAGATCCAATCCGCCCCAGTTAGAGACGGGGGATTCATCCCCCGGGACGGGATTCAACTCCCCTGCATCAACCCCCGCCCCGACACTTACCCGTGCAGCCGCAGGAAGTCGAAGGTCTCCTCCCAGCTCTGCCGGGCCTGGGGACGCCAGGTCATGGCGTGGAAGGCGTGCAGCTCGCCGGGGTAGTAGCGCTCCAGGTGCACCGTGCCGTGGCGCTCGAGGGCCTTGCCGAGCCGGCGGGTGTCGTCGAGCAGCGGATCGCGCGTGCCCACGATGGCGAAGGTCGCAGGCAGTGGCCGGGCCGGGGCCTCGCGCTCGATCACGCAGAGCGGGTCGGCGAGGTCCAGGCCTCCCGGGCCGTCACGATGCGCGCGTGCGAGGTAGGCCTGGGGGACGGAGACGATGCGGTCGAAGAGCAGCTCCGAGAGCGGGCGCCGACGGCGGAGGCGCTCGACGTCGGAGACCTGCAGGATGCCGCACGCGGGCAGCGCGACGCGCGGCCGGACGGGGCAGTCGTAGACGGCGCGGGCCCAGGGCTCGGGGCGCGGGTAGCTCGAGGCGACCATCAGCGCCGTGACCAGGTTGGCACCCGCGGACTCCCCGGCGAGCACCAGCCGCGAGGGATCGCCGCCGTGGTCCGCGGCGTGGCGCGCGACGTACTGGTAGGCGGCGCACGCGTCCTCGACCGCGGCGGGGAAGGGGTGGCGCGGGGCGAGCCGGTAGTTGGCGCTGAAGACGAGGTAGCCGCGCTCGACGAACTGCAGGGCGATCATCCAGTGCGTCTTGCTGGAGAGCATGCAGAACCCGCCGCCGTGCAGGTAGAGCACCACCGGGAGCGGGCCCGCCCGGCCGCGCGGGCGCCACACGTCGAGGGTGTGCTCCGGCGAGCCGCCTTCGAGGTACGGCACGTCCTCGCGGATCTCCGCGGCGCGGTCGATGGCGCGCAGCGTGAGTGGGTTGAGCCGCGCGGCGCGCGGACCACCTTCGAAGATGCCCTTCATGACCAGCGCGCCGAGGCTCTGGCGGGTACGTCGGGTCAGGTCTCTCAGGGACGACATGGCCGGGATGCTAGCGCCGATCGCGCGGGACTCGCCGTTCCCAGTTCGGGCCGCCCGGGGGAACCAGGGCGCAGTGGCAGGAAGCGGGGTGAGTCCATGCAGCGCATCCTCATCGTGGTGACCGTCGCCCTGGTGTTCGGCTTGGGGAGCGCCGCCGCCGACTGGGGCAAGCGAACCGCGCGCACAGGCACCTCCCTCGCGGGGGAAGTCCGGCCCCCGAGCGGACGGGCACCCGCGACCGGGCAGGTGCGGTAGGCTGCGCGCCGCCATGCCGATCTACGAGTTCCGCTGCGAAGCCTGCGAGTTGACGTTCGAGGATCTGTGCCGCTCGTCCACCGAGTCGGTGCCGTGCCCCAAGTGCCAGGGCGAGGTGAAGCGCCTCTTGTCCGCGTGCGTGTCCCATGTTCCCGGCGGCAGCTCCACCGGTTCGTCCGCGGGGTCGGGCGGCGGCTGCGGCGGCTGCCACGGCGGGAACTGCGGGAGCTGTCACTAGCCTCGGGTAGCGTCGGCGGTTCGCGGGTCTTACCCTTCCGGGGCTCCCTTCAAGGAGGCCCCACCGTGAAAGCCCCGACCGTCGCGCCTGCGCTCGCCGCGGCGCTGCTTGCCCTGCCGGCCTTCGCCGCCACGCCCCGCGAAGGGACTTGGGAAATCCAGTCGTTCGATGCGGACACGTCGGTGGACCTGCGCCTGCAGGGCCCCGAGGTGGTGATGCACCGCTCGATGCGCAAGGAGTTCGGCGGCCAGCCCTACACGCTGGAGCACCTGTTCCGCGGCCGCCTGGGCGAGGGCAAGCTGACCTTCAAGATGCTCGCGCGGGACGACCCCAAGGCGCGCTTCGAGGAGCTCCGGACGGTCGAGGTCGAGTTCGCCACGCCGGAGTCGATGGTGCTGGACGGTGCTCGCGTGCTCTTCGTGGCGCCGCCCGCCGGCGCTCCGACCGTGGTCGCCCCGCCCGCGCCGGTCGCCAGCCCCGAGCCGGTCCCTGTCCCGGGTCGCTCGTGGACGCAAGGTCTCGGGTATCTCAGCCGCATCGTCGGCCAGGCGGGGAGCAGCGAGGAGCTGTTCGGCATGTACCGGGCCATCGCCGTCTCGAAGGAGGGCGAGGCGTCGCTCGCGGCCGGGGAGGCGGCGGCGCGGAGGCAGGAGTGGAAGCAGGCCGTGGCGGGCTTCGAGGGGGCGCTCGAGGCGGGGCTCCCGCTGTCGCGCCTCGCGGCCGGTCTGGCGAGGGCCTACCTGGAGACGAAGGACTGCGCGCGCGCCGAGAAGATGATCGGCCGGGTGGTGCGCCTGGACCCGATGGGACAGGCCGCGGGCGCGCTGGCGGCGTCGCTCAAGACGGCGTGCCCTGCGACGAAAGTGGCGGTGCCAGTGCGGCTGGACCGCGCGGCGGCCGCGAAGATCGTCGCGGCGCTCGAGGGCCGGGAGGCGGCGGGCCGGCTCGCGAACCCCCGTTCCTTCGACGACGTGAGCGAGATCCTCAAGCTGGACCAGTTCCCGCTCTTCCCGGCGGCCATCGCCTTCATCTCCACGCAGAAGGACGTGCGGGCGCAGGCGCTGGGCGCGCAGATCGAGCTGGCGTGGGCGGAGTCGCTGCAGCAGCTCGCGGAGATCGACCTGAACCTCTCGACCCGGTTCTTCGATCTGGCCGACGAGGCGGAGGAGAAGGCGGCCACCAAGGGCATGTCCGGGCCGGAGTTCCAGCGGCTGAAGGAGCTGCGCGCGAAGGCCGCGGACGCGCAGCAGACGGCGGAGGCGCTGAAGCTGTCTGCGGCGGAGCACCTGGCTCGCGGCGTGGAGATCGCGCGGCAGGTGATCAAGCAGGCGCCCACGGAGTACCTGGGGTACCGCGTCGCCGCGGACTACTACCGGCTCACCGGCGACTGGAAGGGCTTCGACGGGATGCTGGCCCGGCTGGCCAAGGCGAACCCCTCCAGCAACGGCCTGGTCTTCCTGAAGGGGGTTGCGGCGTACCAGCGCGACCGGGATGTCGCCGCCGCCTCGAAGCTGCTGAGGACCGCGGTGAAGAACGACCCGCGCTTCACCCGCGCCCAGGTCCACCTGATGATGATTCAGCCCACGCTGGAAGAGACCTGGGCCGAGTTCGTGAAGCTGCAGCAGATGAGCCCGGAGCACCCGGTGGTGCGCTGGACCGGTCCGGGGCTCGCGCGGCTGCGGGAGTAGGCCGCCCGTCGAGCACAGATCCTTCGCGCGACTCGTTCGTTCCAGGCTGGAACCCGGAAGGAGAACGACGCCATGAAGGCCCTGCTCGCCGCCCTCTGCCTGACCCTCACCGCATCCAGCGCAAACGCAGCCCAACCCGGCACCGCGCAGCCGCCCACGGCCCCGCCCGCCGACCGCCCGCGCATCGAGCTGGTCTTCGCGCTCGACACCACCAGCAGCATGGCGGGGCTCATCGAGGCGGCGAAGACGAAGATCTGGTCGATCGTCAACCAGATCGCCTCGGGGAAGCCTGCGCCCGACGTCCGCGTCGGGCTGGTGGCCTACCGCGACCGCGGCGACGCCTACATCACCCAGGTGACCGAACTCACGGGTGACCTCGATGCGATGTACGCGAAGCTCATGGCGCTCCGTGCCGAGGGTGGCGGAGACGGCCCGGAGAGCGTGAACCAGGCGCTGCACGACGCGGTCAACAAGATGGCCTGGAGCCAGGGCGGCAAGGTGATGCGCCTGGTCTACCTCGTGGGCGACTGGCCTCCGCACATGGACTACCAGGACGACGTGAAGTACCCGGAGACCGCCAAGGCCGCCGTGGCCCGCGGCATCTACATCAACACCATCCGCTGCGGGACCCACGCCGACACCGAGCGGGTTTGGAAGGACATCGCGCTGAAGGCGGAGGGCAAGTACTTCTCCATCGCCCAGGAGGGAGGCGCGGTCGCGGTGGCCACTCCCTACGACGCGGAGATCGCCCGGCTGGACGGCGAGGTGCGCGCTTCGGCGGTGCTCTACGGCTCGGCGGGTGCCCGTGCCGATGCCAAGGCGAAGGCTGCCGCGGTGGACGCGACGATGGCCGCGGCTCCGGCCGAAGCGAAGGCGGAGCGCGCGGTGTACGCAGCCCGTAAGGCCAAGGAGGCCCCGGCGGCGCCCGCAGGGATCGCCATGGGCGGCGCGGGTGGCGGCGCGGCGCTGGACCTGGTGAGCGCGTACGAGGCCAGCCCGGGCGACCTGGCGAAGGTCAACGAGAGCGCCCTCCCCGAGGAGATGCGCAAGATGTCTCCCGAGCAGCGCAAGGCCTACCTCGACAAGAAGGTCGCCGAGCGCAAGGCGGCGCAGGCGAAGCTGGACGAGCTGAACAAGAAGCGCGCCGCGCACCTCGCCGAGGAGACGAAGCGCGCCCCGGCCCGCGCCAAGAGCCTCGACTCCGAGGTCTTCGAGTCGGTCCGCGAGAGCGCCTCGAAGATCGGCGTTGCCTACTGACCAAGGCTGGATGTGGTGAGCCTCGGCCCTCCGGAGTTCTCCGGGGGGCCGAGGTCGTCTCGAGGCAGAGTGGGGGATACTGCGCGTCCAAAGGGGGAAGACATGGACGTCATCGACCTCACGGACGAGCACCTGCCGCTGTTTGCGGTGTGCCTCGAGGACTGGTCGGACGACATTCGCGAGGCAGGGGATCGCCGCCTGAGGTGGATCGAGCGGTTCCGGGGGAAGGGGCTGCGCGCCAAGCTGGCCCGTGACGACTCCGGCGCCGTGGGCGGGATGATCCAGTACCTGCCCATCGAGCACTCGAACGCGGAGGGCCAGGGGCTCTACTTCGCGCCGTGCATCTGGGTGCACGGCCACTCCAAGGGCCGGGGGAACTTCCAGGGCAGGGGCATGGGCTCGGCGCTGCTCGAGGCCGCCGAGGCCGATGCGCGTGCGCAGGGTGCGAAGGGGCTCGCGGCGTGGGGGCTGTGGCTGCCCTTCTGGATGAAGGCGTCGTGGTTCAAGCGCCATGGCTTCCGCAAGGCCGACCGGCAAGGGCTGGCGGTGTTGCTCTGGAAGCCCTTCACCCCCGACGCGAAGGCGCCGCGCTGGTATCCCCCGAAGCGCGTCCTTCCCGAGCCGGTACCGGGGAAGGTGGACGTGGTCGCGTTCGTGAACGGCTGGTGCTCGGCGGGGAACCTGGTCGCCGCGCGGGCGAAGCGGGCCGCGGCGGAGCTGGGAGACGGCGTGTCGTATCGAGAGATCGACACCTCGGAGCCGGGCGCGGTGGCCCGCTGGGGACAGTCGGACGCGCTCTTCGTGGACGGTGCGCTGGTCCGCGCGGGTCCGCCTCCCAGCTACGAGAAGATCCGCGGACGCATCGCCGCCCGGCTCCGACGCCGGTAGGGCGACGAATCCCGGCGTTGCGCCCCGGGCGGGACTGCAGTGGAATCGGAGCCACCATGGCACCCCCGAGCGGCAGACCCGAGATGCGGGCGGGACAGGTCCGCACCGACTACGAGAACCTCCAGAACCTGCCCGACGCCGCGGGGCTGCGCGCGGCGCTGGCGCCCGCCACCATCCAGCAGATCGAGCAGACCCCGCGCTCGCTGTGGGTCCCGCTGGAGCTGGACATCGAGTTGGCCGAGGTGGTCTGCGCGCGGCTGGGCGAGGACGCGACCCGCCAGTGGTCGCGCGACGCCATGGTGAAGAGCTTCGAGGGCCCGCTGCTCAAGCCCATCACCCAGGCCACCATCCAGATCTTCGGACTCAAGCCCTCCAGCCTGCTGCGGTTCGCGCCGCGGATGTGGCCGGCCATCTGTCGGGGCTGTGGAGAGCTGGCGGTGGGCTCGGCGAGCGGGACCTCGTCGCTCGAGCTGCAGCTCACGCGGGCTCCCGCGATCCTCCTCGCCTCGAGGCCCTACGTCATCAGCCTCGCCGGGGCGTGCGACGGCGCCCTGGGCCTCTGCAAGGGCTACGGGCGGACCGAGTTCGTCATCAAGCCAGAGACCTCGAGCGTGATCTTCTCTGCGCAGTGGTCGGACGTGGGCTGAGTCCGGGGCCTCGTCGGAAGACACCCGCGAACCCCGAGCAGCCGGGGGCTGAAGCGCCCCGTCTCTATCTGGGAGGGACCGAACTCAGACCAAGCCCGCTGCGCGGGCTGCACGGTCAGTGCTTTTGCTCTGGCTCGAATTGCGGGTGCCGGCGCACCAGGTCCAGCGCCCCCTCGGGTGCGTCCGCGGGGAAGGGCACCGTCGAGCGCTCGAGCCGGCCCAGCCACGCCCGTTCCAGCGGGCGCGTCAGGTCCTCGAGCCGCATCGCTGCGGCGGTGGTCTCCTCCTTGGCGCCCGAGGGCGCGCCGTGCCCCACGAAGAACCCCGCGAGCAGCAGCGCGCCACGCGTGGAGGTGGCGTTCGAGTAGGTGAAGAGCGTCGCGTCGGGGGCGCAGCGCTCGCGCAGGGTTGTGAAGACCGCCGCGCTCCAGAGTCCCGGGTTGGTCTTCGGGGAGAAGGGGTCCCAAAAGACGACGTGCGCGCGCCGGTCGAGACTGCGCAGGGTGTTCGCGAGGTCTCCCAGGACGAGCCTCCACGTCAGCCCGGCCTCCTCGTACACCCCAGCGCGCAGCAGTCGCCGCGCCGCCGTGCGGTCCGTGTCGGACCAGCCCAGGCGCGCCGAGCCCTCGTCGGAAGCGGCGAGCCGCAGCGCCCCCAGCTCCCGTTCCAGGCTGACGACCTCCAGCGGCCGACGGCGCGAGAGCCCCCGCGCGACCCGGAGCGCGGCCAGCGCGTTGCCCGCTGCGCCCAGCCCCACGTCGAAGACCACCAGCGGCTCCGCCGACTCCACCGCCAGCCGCTCCGCGAGCCGCGACTGGACTGCGTAGAGCTCGCGCGATTCGGTCTCCGCGCCGACCACCGGGTGCATCACCTCGCCGGCCTCGTCGTCGCGGACCGAGGTGGCCCCGCTCTCGGTGGTCACCAGCTCGAAGCGCTGCCGGGCGGAGGACCCGCGTCCCGGAGGCCGTCCCTCGGGGTCGTGCTCGAGCCGGTCGATGGCGGCGAGCGTCTCGCGCTGGAAGGCGGAGTAGCGCCCCGCCTCGATGGCCGCGCGCGCGGAGCGCATCAGCGACAGGTAGTGGTGCAGGTTGTGGATGGAGAGCAGGCGGTGCCCGAGCGTCTCCTTGCACTTGAAGAGGTGGTGCAGGTAGCCGCGCGGGTGCGTGGTGCAGGCCGGGCAGGGGCACGCGGCGTCGAGCGGCGCGTCGGAGAGCCGGTGCTCGGTGCGCAGCAGCTTGACCCGCCCGGTGGAGGTGAAGGCGATGCCCTGCCAGGCGAGCGTGCTGGGGAGGACGCAGTCGAACAGGTCCACGCCCTGCGCGATGCCCTCCAGGATGTCCGGCGGCGTGCCCACGCCCATGAGGTAGCGGGGGCGGTCCGCGGGGAGGCGCTCGGCGGTCCCGCCCACCACGTCGAAGCGCTCCGAGCGCGTGTCGCCCACCGCGAGCCCGCCGATGGCGAAGCCGTCGAAGGGGTGCTGGGAGAGGAAGGCCGCGGACTCGGCGCGCCACTCGGGCGACAGCCCGCCCTGCACGATGGCGAACAGCGCCTGGCGCTCCGGGTGCCGGCGCGCGGCGAGGCTGCGCAGCGCCCAGCGGTGGGTGCGCTCCATCGCGGTGCGGACCTCGGCGGGCTCGGCGTTCGAGGGCACGCAGATGTCGAGGACCATCATCACGTCAGAGCCGATGGCCTCCTGCATGGCGATGGAGGACTCGGGGGTGAGCAGGTGGAAGCGGCAGTCCACGTAGCTCTTGAAGCGCGCGCCCTCCTCGGTGAGGGTCCGGTCCGCGGGCAGCGAGAAGATCTGGAAGCCGCCGGAGTCGGTGAGGATGGGGCGGTCCCAAGCCATGAAGCGGTGCAGCCCGCCGAAGTGGCGCATCGTCTCCGGGCCGGGGCGCAGCAGCAGATGGTACGTGTTGCCGAGGATGATCTGCGCGTCGAGCGCGCGCAGGTCCTCGGGGGTCAGCGTGGTCACCGTCCCGCGCGTCCCCACCGGCATGAAGGCAGGGGTCTCGATGCGGCCGTGCGGGGTGTCCACGACCCCGCGCCGGGCAGCGCAGCCGGGGTCCTTCGTGAGGGTTCGGAACGTGAGGGCCATCGCGAGCGGGGAGTAGCACGGGGCCAGGGCCCCCGGCCCGCTTTTCGCGACGACGGGCCTACGGGGCGGGGCACCGTCGCGCGTACATCAGCTTGCCCTCGCCCCAGTCCGGGTAGACGAGGTGGAACTCTCCCCGGGAGCCGACGCGCAGCACCGGCCCGCTGTCATGGGAGAGGGTGTCGTTGTGGATTTCGGCCACCCGCTCCGTCTGCCAGCCTTGCGCGGTGCGGCGGCTCACCCCGACGAAGGAGTCCGTCTGGAGTCCGAGCAGGACCCGGCCCTCGTGCGTCGTGACGAAGGACGAGCCGAGCCGGGGTCCCGGCCCCACCCCCACCTCTTCGACCGCCCAACTGCCAGCTGGGGACCGATGGGCGTAGACGTGCCGACTGACTGCATTGGCCTCCTTCAGGAACCCGATGTGTACGCCGCCTGCGTCGTCCACCGAGAGGGTGGGGGGAATGGCCGGGCTGTTGCCCTCCACGGTCTCGGTCTTCCAGGCGCCGTTCACACGGGCGACGTGCTTGATCGCCTGTTGGCTCGAGTCGTTGTAGGCGAAGTGGGGGCCGTCGGGCCCGACCGCGATCGCCACCTGGGAGGCGCTCACGCCCTCCACGAACTCCGGCTTGGACCAGGGCTTGCCCGGCGAGCGGGAGGCGTACAGCAATCGCGGCGGCACGAGCCCAGGTTCGGTCCTGGTCACGAAGGAGAGGTGGGTCACGCCCGCGGCGTCGCTGGCCAGCCTCGCGCAGGAGCAGCTGTGTCCGAGGCAAGGCTCGGGAATGGTGTGGCTCCAGCCAGAGTCGGGGAGCAGCTCGCCGACGTAGATGGGGTATCCCTCGGCCAGCTCGTCACCCCAGGTCGCCAGCACCACGCCTGGCGCGGCGACGGTGACGGTGCCCTTCGGGGGGGTCGAGAAGCCCTCGCCCAAGAGCATCGGGGCGCTCCACCCGGAGCTGGAGCGGCGCCGGTAGTACCGGGAGGTGCCGTCCGAGTACGTCAGGTGCACCGCGTCGTCGGAGTCGAGCACGAAGTGAACGGAGGCGCCGGGCCACCCTTCCGTGTCGAGCGTCGTGACGGTCTCGAACTCCCAGGGACTCGGCACGCACCGAGGGCTCGCATCGGGCCCCGTCGTCGCGTCGGGTGCGCGGCCACCGTCCGTGCTGCCGCCGTCCAACGCCGCATCTGCGCGACGGGCCAGGCCTGCATCGGGCCCGATGCTGGCAGGACACTCCCCGAACGTCTCATCGCAGACCGGGTTCATGCACGCCCCGAGGAACAGGCAGGCAGAGAGGCCCGCGAGTCGAGTCGCAGCGTGAGAGAGAAGGTCTGGTCTTGGCTCCATGTGATCGACCTCGGGTTCGGTGCCTGCGCATTGGACC
>CAZAIE010000079.1:12272-13279 GCA_964485035.1 uncultured Myxococcaceae bacterium
GAGGCGAAGACTCCGCCATCGTGGGCTCGGAGGGTTCTGGTCTCGTTACGGAGAGGGGCACTGCCGCGCGTAGACGAGCGTCCCCGAGCCCCAGTTCGGGTACACGAGGTGGAGTCCGCCACGGGAGTCCACGCGCAGCACCGCTCCGCGGTCCCTGGAGAGGGTGTCATCGGCGAGGCTGGCGACCTGCTCGGTCACCCAGCCGGTAGCGCCGCGACGGGCCACCGCGACGGAAGCGGCCGTCTGGAGCGCGAGCCGGACCTCTCCCGCGTGCGTCGCGATGGACGGCGAGGTCCACAGGCTCCCCAGGTGCGCGCCCACCTTCTCTTCGAGCACCCAGGCGCCTCCCGCGGGGCGGTGGGCGTAGCCGTGCCGACCGTACATGTCGGCGAAGTGCACGTAGCCGATGTGCACGCCGCCAGCGTCGTCCACCGCGAGGGTCGGAACGATCTGCGTGGGCAGCCTCTGCCGGACGGTCTCGACCCGCCAGGTGCCGTCCACGCGGACGGCGTGCTTGAGGTCGACAGAGGTCGCGTCGAGGTAGGCGAGGTGGGGACCGTCGGGCCCGAGGGCCATCGCCACCTCGAAGGCACACTCCTGCTCCACGAACTCGGACTCCGACCAGGCCCCGCCAGGAGCGCGGACCGCGTACTGCAGCCGTGGAAGGAGACCGGCCTCGCCGTCCCAGGGCCTCACGTAGGCGAGGTGGGCGGCGCCCGCGGAGTCGGTGGCGAGGCTCGGGGTGCCGCAGCCGTACTCGGGACAGCGATCGAGGGTGGTGCGGGTCCAGCCAGCGTCGGGGAGCAGCTCGCCGACGCTGATGGGGGTGCCCTCGTAGATCTCGTCACCCCAGACTGCTTGCACCGCGCGAGCCGGGCCCAAGGCGATGGAGCCGGTCGGCGGCGTCCGGAAGTCTCCTCCCAGCGGCGCCGGAGCGGTCCAGCCCGAGCGGGAGCGTCGCGCGTAGTACCTGGAGGCGCCGTCCGAGAACGCGAGGTGCACCTCTC
>CAZAIE010000080.1:0-13143 GCA_964485035.1 uncultured Myxococcaceae bacterium
GCCCCAGGCCCACCTGCTGGTCCGACGAGAACGGGGACACGTACGACAGCCGCTCAAGCGACTCCACCATGGCCTCGGCGGCGCTCTCGCTCCCCACCAGCGCCTTGAAGGTCAGGATTGTGTTCTCCTTCGCGGACGCCGCCTCAATCGCGAGCTCGCCGAACCTGTAGATGAGGCGACCGACGCTCTCGGCGGCGTGGACGAACGCCTGGCCAATCGCGATGGCAGCGCTTCCGATCTTCTCGACGATCCCGAGGCCGTGGTCGATCGCGCCGACCCAGGTGAACGCCCCCGCCGTGAGCTTCTTCGTGCCGTCCAGGAGCCCCTTCACCTTGTCCATCGAGCGGGAGTGGAAGCCTTCCTCCTCATGCTTGGCGGAGCCGCGCAGTTGGTCCCGCTGGATCTCGAGGTTGAGGCGGGCGAAGGTCAGCTTCTCCTTCTTGGGGCCGGACATCTCCGCCTCGGCCTTTGCCACGGACTTGATGCGCCGCTCGAGCAGCTCGAGCTTCTTCTCCGCGACCGACGCCGGCCCGGACATCTTGTCGTCGAGGCCAAAGAGCCACTCGAGCTTCTTGGTGGACATGGTCGAGCGCCTCGCCCGCTAGCCGTACCTGCAAGCTTGTTCAAGCTGGGCAATTCGGTGTACTTCCGCCGCAGGGAGAACCATGCCAGCGACCCCAGATACCGACCGCCACCTCGAAATCATCGCCGCCAACATCCGCGAGGCGCGGAAGCGGCAAGGACTGACCCAGGCGGACATGGCGATGCGCACGGGGATCTCTGTCTCGTTCGTCTCGATGATCGAGCGAGCCGAACGCGCACCGAGCTACGAGACGCTCTTCGCAATCGCGCAGGGGCTGGAGATCCCGGTCGTGCACCTGGTCGGCACTGCCGAGGCAGACCCGGTCGACTACGGCCCCTACCGCGCGCTGGTGGATTGGGCGCGCAAGGCGCATCTCTCGAGAAGCCAGGTCGAACGGCTGATCGTCGCTGGCCGCGCGATGTTCAACATCGATTCGAGGGCAGAGATATCCGAATCCAAGCCCGAACCGGTATCGCGAGCGACCAACCTGTGCACCAAGCCCGGTTGCAAGAAGGCCATTCTTGCGAAGGGCCTGTGCGTCGCGCACTACCGGGAGAAGCTCCGGAAGCAACAGAGCTGAGTCAGCGCTGGGGCCGCAAGAAGCTGCTCACCAGCATGACGAACTCCGCCACGATGAGCGCCCCCGTCTCCGCGCGCTCCGTCTCCTGGCCACGCACGAAGTCGGTGAGGCAATCGGCCGCGTACTCCAGATCGGTGCGGGCCCGCTCTACGCTTTTTTTACCGAGGCATCCTCCGCGCCGGTCACCTTGTCCCACAGGGCGACGCCGAAGGTGTCGGCGAGCGCGGGCATCTCGTCCAGCACCCGGTCGAACTCCTTGGGCGCAGGGTGGACGAGGCAGGCGAGGAACAGGTCCTCGAACGCCATCGAGCGCTTGTTGGGGTCCGAGCGCTGGTCGCGGAACTTCCGGTAGACCGGCCGGCTCGGGCGCTTGCACACGACCTGCACGCCCGCCTCCTCGGCAGTGAGGACGTACACGTCGCCGTGCTTGGTCTTCATCTCCTCGACGACCTTGGGATCGATCTCGTTGGTCATGGGATGCCTCGCTGGGGTTGGGGTGGGGCCTACAGCGTCCCGGAGCCGATGCCGTCCAGGCCGTCGCGCTTGAGCCGCATGACGTCGAGGTCGAGCTTGATGGTGAGCGGCTCGTTGCCCTGCTGGTGCGAGTTGCCGACCTTCTTCAGGCGCACGCCGGTCAGCTCGTCGGTGTGGCACGCGTGGTCGTTGGAGTAGCTCACCGAGATGGCGAAGGTCGCCATCATGTAGCCATCGCCGAGGACGTCGCGGAGCTCGTTCCAGTCGTCCATGTAGATCTCGAGGTCGGCCTCGACGTCGTGCTCACCGCTGGTGAGCGCGAGCTTGCGCTGGCTGGTGCCGCGCACCTTCCCGCGCTCGACGGTCTCCGAGTAGTTGATGGCCTTCACGCCGCGGATGGGGATTCCCGCGACGTTGATGACGACCTCGGCCCAGCCGTAGGCGATGCCGTTGATCTGGGGATAGTCCATCGCGGCCTCCTCACTGCGCCTGGGCGGCGCGCACGACGGCCTTCCGCACTTCCTCGAGGCGCGCCGACTGGGCCTCGAGCGCCGAGGCCCTGCCATCGAGCTGCTGCGCGGCGGCCTCCCACTCCTCGGCGCGCTGGGCGACATACGTGGCGGCCGCCCGAGCGATCTCGGCCATCAGGCTGCCGACGACCGCCACGACGGCCTGACCCTCGGCGCCGATGCGCTCCATCGACCGGAGCCAGCGCTGGTTGAGGTCGCCCGAATCGAGGTCCTTCTGGATCTGCGCCATGAGAGCGCCCGGGAGGTCGGCGGCCAGCACGCGGCACGCGACTGCCATGCCGAGGTTCTGGGGAATCTCGGAGTGACGCAACCGCTCGATCTCGCGAGCGTTCTCGGTCTGCAACGCCCTCACGACGCTCTGGGGATCGTCCTCGTACACGGTTGGCTCCCGGTTGGAAGAAGAGGTGCGCCCGCCCGGCCACCTGGCCGACCGGGCGAGCGTGTGTGGACCAGCGACCTACTTCGACTTCTTCGGCGGAACCGCGGGCGGCGGCGCCGGCAGCTCGCTCTTCTCCTGCTTCTCCAGGACCGGCATGCACTGGTGGACGTCGCCGCAGACGCCCTTCGGCGTGCCGCAGGTCCAGGCGCCTCCCTCCGCGGCCGCCACGTCCCTGCACTCGGCCGAGTCGGTCCAGCCGAGCCCGGTCTTGCAGATCTGCACCGTGTCGCCGTGGCACCGGGTCGCGCCCAGCCCACAGGTCTCGATGCCCAGCGCCGCGCACCCCTGCAGCGCGAACGCGCACACGACCACCGCGATGAAGTGGAGCTTCATTGGGTACTCCTCCGTCTGTGGGGACATCGCGAGCCGGGATGGCCCGCTGTTCAGCAGCTGCCGCCGGCTACGCCGCCTTGGCGATGGCCGGGTTGCGGAAGCCGATCGTGGTGGTGATCGTCTTCGCGTAGGACTTCGGGGTGACGCTGACGCTGGTCGTCAGGTTGTGCGTCGAGATGATGTTCTCGTCGCGCTTCACCCGGGTCTGCACCGCCGAGGCGTGGCGCAAGGCGCCGAACACCAGCGCCGCCTCGAGCTGGGCGTTGACGTCCGCCTCGATGCGCCGCGCCTCCGTCTCAAGGATGAAGCCCGTCTTCGCGTCGACCAGGAGGTCGTCGTTGAGGTAGCGCAGCATCGCCACCCGGTTGACCCGGCAGGCCTCGTCCATCACGCGGCGGTTCTGGACGAAGGCGTAGTCGCTCCCGAGCGGCGCCATCATGTTCCCGCCCGTATCGCTGGCGATGTAGTACCCGGGCGCGTCCGGGATGGTCCGCAGGGTCTCGAATCGGGCGGAGGCCAGGCCCGGGGTCACGTACTCGTCCCGGTACAGCGCCACCACGCCCGGCAGTGAGCCGCTGCGGTAGCGACCCAGGTCCTCGTGGATGGGTGCCTCGGCGATACGTGCCGTGACCGGCCAGGCGTCGCTGCGCTTGTAGGTCTTCCCCCCGACGATCGAGAGGCTCGAGGACAGCTCGCAGTACCCGCCTGCGAACATCACCCGAGTGCTCGCGAGGTTGGCCGTGGCCTTGAGCAAGATGGCGTCCGGCGCGTCCGGGGCCTCGAGCACGGCGAAGGCGTACTTGTAGATGTTCTCCGCAGCCGTGAGCTTGGCGTCGACTGCGGCGAAGAGGGCCGGGATGGAGGCGTAGGTGTTGAAGGTGTAGGCGTCGCCCTGGTTGTAGGTCCCCGCCGGGAAGTTGAGGGTCAGCCCGGTGTCGGGGACGGCGTACGCAGCGGCCAGCACCTTCTCGGACCCGAAGTTGGCTCCGCCATCGAGGCTCACCTTGAACTTGCCCGCCCCCAGAACGCCTGCAGCGGTGATGACGACCACGCCGTCGATCCACGCGGTCGGCGAGCCGGTGAGCTTCATCGACGGGCTCGTGCCGGTCCCGGTCACCTTGGTGGCCGACGGCGCGGGGGCGCCAACGACGTGCAAGCAGCCGAACTTCCTCGGGTCTGCCAGCAGCGCGTCGATGGCCGTCGTCAGGTCGGTCGTCGTGTAGCTGGGCGCGAGGCAGTCGAAGGAGTACGAGGCTTCCTTCACGAAGGAGCCGTCGGTGAAGGTGATGGTCAGCCCCGTGTTCGGCAGGACGTACACCCCGCTCACCGGCACCGCGATCTCGGGCGAGAACGTGTCCCCGCCATCGAGCGAGAAGACGAACGCCGCGTTGGCTGCCGCGAGCCCCGACGCCTTCCGGGTGATCCGGATCTCGACCTCGTAGGAGTCCTTGGGCTCCCCGGTGACAGAGAGGACCGACGTCCCGTATCCGACGCGGGTCACGGTGCCGGCCGCCCCAGGAACGCTCGGGCTCACGGGCACGGTCATCACTGGCCCACCCGCGATCTCGAGGGAGTGCGCCGCCGCCTCGGCGAGGGGCCCGGTGCCAAGCGCGTCCTTGATGACCTTGACGCTCGGGCCGGAGAACGCCTGGACCGTGTTCGCGGAGCCGGAGCTGCAGACGCCGACCTTGGTGACGACGCCAGCCGGCGACGGCGGGACGATGCCCAGCGAGCCGTCCTGGATGATCTGGGTGATCTTGGGAAGAGCCATTTCACCAACCCGTCGTTATGAGGGCGGCTGTCGTGAAAGCCGGCGGCTGTAGTTCTTCACGAATCACCCTGTCTGGCTTCCGCTACGGCGCTGCGTTGCCTCAGCCGTTGATCTCCGCGTCTTTGCCGCACTACACTGCCCAGCTAGCCATTGGAGGGGACCATGCCGATCAGCACTGAAGCGCTCCTTGAATGTGCGAGAGAGCTCGGCGCGGACGGAACGGTGTTTTCGTCCCATGCAGTGATTCGCAAACTGACTCTCAGGAGGCCGCGCGAGTATATCGACCTGTTGAGAGAGCACCAGGGGGCAGAGAATCCATTCCGCACGGCCCATTCCTCGATTGGCCGCCAACTTGCGCAGCTTTCTGAACTCGAGAAGCTAGGTCGCGTTGTCGACGAAAACATTCGTGGCGACGACACGGAAAACCAGGCCTGGCGGCTGCGCAGTGCAACCTGACCATGGGCGCCTCCTTGCGAAACCAGACCACCTCCGGCTTTTCCGCTTTCGCGTTGGCGGGAATCCTACTCATCTGCAGCGCCAGCCAGGCTCTCGGTGCTGAGGATTTTCGGGAGCTCCGAACCTCTGGGGTCAGGCTCGAGGTCCCGGCCTTCTTTCAGCCGGCATCGGATGCAGCTGCTTGGCGCGACGACATGAAGCAGAACCGGGACTTTGACGGGGAGCGGCTGAGCTCAAACGACGGGAAGATCGAACTTAGCGTCTACACGCTCGGGGCAAACGCGCAGGAAATGAAGATGTCGTTTGACCAGCAGTGGGCAGCGGACAGTCGCACCAACATGGTGCAGCGCGTCACCTACAAAGCCAAGAAAGCAGATTGGTACGTCGTTTCGGGTTTCGATGAACGCGATTGGATCTTCTATCTCAAGGTCATTCGTTCAGGGAACCGGCGCGCCGAGTTTGTCGTTGCATTCGAAAAGGCACAGGAGGCCCGTATTGGCCCGCTGCTTGACCGCATTTCGAAATCGTTCGCATTTAGCGTTCCGGCCGAGCCGAGCGGAGCCAACACTGCGCCACGTGAAGAGGTCGATCGGCGCTCAAAAGATGTGGTGCTACAGGACCTTCTGGTTCGATGCGAGAAAAACTGGGTTCTTTGGAATGCAAGAAAAGAACGAATGACGGCAGCCAAGCTTGCCGGTCAGTCACCAAGCCCCGCCGAATTGAATGAATTGAAGGCCATCGGGAGCAAGACCATCTCGATCGCGGGCGAAGTCCAGCGACTCCTTCGATCGGCGCTCGATCGAGGAGACAACGAGTTTGCCTTGAAGATCCAGGCGCAGTTCAATTCCCACTACTGCGGCTTCCGTATCTAGGCCTCGATAGCCGGTCACCTCAAGCCAATGCCGCACGCGGATCGCACGACCTGGTCGAAGTCCTCCTCGGTGACCTCGTAGCCCTGCGGCCAGGCCTCGTGCGCCTTGGCCGCTGCGAACTTCCAGGCCGGGAGCTTCTTCTGCTCCGCCCACATCTCGACGGGCTTCCTCTCCATCGCTGGCCTCACGGAGAAACCAGCCGTCCCCTGGTCGTCTCGGTCTGGGGCCGGACCGGGGTCGCCGGTCGCCCCACGATCGGGACGGCGATCGCGAGGTGCAGCAGGAAGACGATCCCGTTGTTGGTCAGCTCGCCCGCCGTGATCCATTCGCCACCTCGCAGCTCGTAGTTGCCGCGCGACATGCACTCGCGATGCAGCGCGACGATGAGGTCATTGACCATCTCCTCGGTCTTCGCGAGGTCCTCGCCCCACACCGCGCAGTCCACGCCGGCGACCCGCGTGGCGTAGGACTTCGGGTTGGCGCCCACCTGCACGGGCGGGCCGAAGGAGTCGGCGGAGGGCACCCAGACTAGGCGCGGCGGTGTGTCGTGCTGGGCGATGTGCTTCTCGCCGATGAACGACGGCGTCCTGAACGGGCGGGCGTCGTTGAACGTCTTCACGACCGCGTGGATGAGCTCGTCGAGTGCCACAGTCAGCCTCCCTCGAACGAGCGGGCCATCCGCTCGCGCAGGACCACCTCGAACGCCTCCGCCCACCGCGCCGGCAGCTCCCCTGACCGCGGGAGGATGGGCCGAGCCGGGACGCGCACCTTCCAGGCCGAGTGCCAGCGCCCGTCCGGCGTGCGCCATCGCATGGGCTTGAGGCCCCTTGCGCGCATCGTCCTGCCGTACTGGTGCGTGCCTCCGTAGAACTGGCCGCCCGCGGCCTGGGCGCGGTCCGTGATCGCGAACCCGCGCGGCCGATTCTCGACCCGGAGCGCCGCGCGCAGCCGGCCAGTCAGCGAGAGGTCGCCCGCGAGCCCGCCCTTGGCCGGGCGCCAGGGAACCCCTCGCGGGGACTCCCTGGCGTCCCAGCCCTGTGCAGTCAGCTCGAGCGCCCGAGCGCGAAGCGCCTCGGCGAAGGACTGCACCGTCTCCCCGGCCGCGACACGCTTCAGTGACTCGATCGTCCGACCGAGCCTGTCGAACGCCCCGCTGACTGGCATCACCACCCCCGCTGCTTGTTGCTCTTCACTCGCGAGACCGAGGAGGCCGGCGGCGATGTCTCGGTGATCCCCGCCGGGGTCACGTGCCCGCGCGATACCTGCTCGAGCCAGCGCACCGCGTCCTCCTTGCGGGTCACCAGCACCATGTTGTGACCGGCCTCGGGGTTGAACCCGACCTGGCCGGCCACCAGCTCGAACGCCGCGATCGCGCAGACCGCTTGGCGGAGGTCATCGCCCCACGCGGAGATGGGGAGACGGAAGCGGGCACCGAGGTAGCTGTCGGCGCGGCCCGAGGCGGCGCTGATCGCTGCCTCCTTGTCCGCCGCCGAGATGCTCATCGGCAGCGCATCCGGCCGGATGCCGAAGCGGTCGAAGTCGCCCGCCGTGGCGTAGCCCATGGGCTACCGCCCCCCGCGACGCTTCTCGGGCGCGCGCTCGGCGGCCTGCCGCTCTGCCTCGGCCTTCTCCGCCGCTTTGTCGGCGCTGAGCTTCTCGACCACGGCCTCCGCCGACGGCGCCGAGCCGTCGAGCACCGCGAGGCGCTTGTCAGCCTTGAGCTCCCTGAGCTGCGCCTCGGAGACGTCCGCGGTGACCGGGGTCGTGGGCCAGAACCGGCCCGCGCGCCTGTGCCCGTGCTCCGACTTCGAAACCACCGTGACCACCATGACTTGCCTCCTTCATCTACACCGGGGCGTTGCACTTGATCGCGAGGAACCAGGGTCCGTACCCGGCGGCGCCGCGCGCCCGGACGCCGTACAGGAACTCGTCGCGCCGGAAGACGTTCTCGTCGTCGGGCTTGGTCAGCGCGGTGAATTCCGGCGCCTCGCGGTTCTGGAAGACGAAGGGCTTGATGGCCCGCTTGGTGCAGAGGACGTAGTAGCTCCCCGGCTCCTTCGCGAGGCGCGGCAGGACCAGGAGGTCCAGGGATCCCTTGAGGACGTTGGTGTCGTTGCTCACCGCGTGGCCGCTGGGCGTCACGACGTCCCGAGCCAGGAGTTCGGCCTGCAGCAGCCGCGCGGCGCGGAACTTCATCTGCGGCGGGACCACCAGCAGGTCCGGGATGATCTCCAGCGGCCGCCCGTCCGCGCCGATGAAGCTCATCATCACCTGGATGGCGTCGGCGAGCGCGTCCGCATCGAGGTCGTGGTCCGCGAGCAGGTTCGACTGGAGTGGGCTCGACGGCTCGTCCATGTTCTGCGGGTGGTTCGAGTCGAAGAAGTGCTGGCCGTCGTAGCCCACTGCACTCGTGCCCTCGACCATGGCGTCGATGATCAGCTTGTCCGGCCAGGCCTTCGTCTGCATGGCCAGCTCTTCGATGACCGGGCGGTAGACGCCGATGAGGTCGTCCTCGAGGTCGGTGCGCTTCACCCCGACCGTGTCCTCGAAGAGCCGGTTCTCGATGCTCTGCAGCCGGACCGCGAGGTTGTTGACGACGCGCTCGCCGAGCCACTCGCGCATCTGCGGGATGCGGTCGAGCCAGGCGTGCCGCATCTCTCGCGTCGTGCTCGGGATTTCGGTGGCGATCTGCTGGTAGTAGGTCGGCGTGTCGCGCAGCACCTCTCGGAACAGCATCGAGAAGGTCAGCGTCGCGGCCTCGTACTTCGCGGGGGTGAGTGCGCCCATGCTTCTCTCCGTGCGCCCTCACGCGAGGGACGCGGCTTGGTGGTGGAGGCTGCGACCTGGGATCAGCTGCGGCCGTCGAGGTTCATCTGAACCCACACGCCGTCGGGCTCGACGCCGATGACCGTGCCCGCGACCGGCAGGTTCTGGCCCGCGGTCTTGGCGACCGTCTGGTCGTCGGCCGCGTAGCAGAGGTTGCCGAGGTCGGCGATCGCCAGCGCGTCCGCGCCAGCGCTGTTGGCCACCTTGAAAGTCCCCTGGCGCACCCGGACGCGCTTCGCGCCGACGGCGTGGCCGGGCAGCGTGTTGTCCACCTCGGACTCGGCGATGCCCACCACCTTCGTGCAGGCGCTCCCCGCCGGGGCCGCGTAGCCGCCGGCCAGGCCGACGATCGCGCCCCTGAAGATGTGGACGTTGTCGGCGACGAGCAGATCGAAGACCGACGGGATGACGTCGTCGCCCATGCGCTTGGTGTCGCGGTAGCTCGAGAGAGCGGTCATGGCTTCTCCTGCGTGGGCCGCCGCGTCCGCAGCGCCCGACAGCGGTGAGGTTGTTGGGCGGGCTACTTGCTGCGCTTGAACTCGGCGAACTTCTTCGGGTCGAGCTTGAGTTGCTCGGCGTAGTGCTTCTCGTCCGTGGAGAGCGCCGCCTCGAACACCTCCTTCGGCTCCTCGTGCTTCGGCGCGGCCACCGGCACCACGACCGGCTGCAGGCAGTCGAGGAAGACCTTGAGCTGGGCCGGGTCGCGGGCGAAGGCCGGCGCGTCTGCCTTCATCAGCTCCTCGCGCTTGGCCGGGGTGAGCCGGCCCTCGCGGGAGGCGGCGTCGAGCAGCGCCGCGACCTGGCCTGCGCGCTTCTCCGCCTCAAGCTTGCCGAGCTGCGTGGCGAGCTCGTCGGCCTTCGCGGCCTTCTCCTTCAGCCCGGCCACCATGGCGAGGGCCTCACCCGCGCTCGCCTTCCCGGTGATGGCGAGCAGCTCCCCCTGGACCTTCTCGGCAGCCTCCGCGCGCTCGGTCAGCGCGGCGAAGCGGGCCTCGAAAGCCTTGGTCTCGACGGCGGCGGCGATCGGCTCGGGCATCTGGGACTCCTTGCGACGGGTGAGAGGTTGGTTCAACAGACGTGCGACGTCCGGCGGGGCGTGCTTGAAGAGCGCCACCGCGCGAGCGAGCGAGTCGTCTTCCTCGCCATCGTCGTCGTCCTCGTTGGGCTCCTCGCCGCACTCTGCGACCTTGTCGGCGAAGCCCTTGGCGACCGCCTCGCTCGCGGACATCCAGGTCTCCGCAGAGACGAGCTTCTCGACCTCGGCCTTCGCGAGTCCCGTCCGGGCGGCGTAGACGTCGCACATCACGTCCCGGATGGCGTCGAGGCGGTCGGCCACCTTCCGCAAGTCGCCTGCCTCGCCCATGGCGAACCCGCGAGGCTCGTGGACCATGACCATCGCGGTCGGGCTGATCTCGATCTCGTCGCCGGCCATCGCGACGATCGAGGCGATGCTCGCGGCGAGGCCATCCACGTGGATTCGCTTCTCCCCGTGGGGCCAGGAGGCGATGGCGGTGTGGATCGCCATGCCCTCGAAGACGTCCCCACCCGGCGAGTTGATGTGGACGTCCAGGTGCTCGGCACCCTCGCCCTTGAGCCCCTCGAGCTTCTCGACGACGTGCTTGGCGCGGATGCCGTCCCAGCCCCCCACCGCGTCGTAGAGGTGGAGGGCGCCACGCTTGTGGCCGTCGCGCATGTCCACGCGCGCGAAGATGCGCGGGCTCCTGGCCAGCTTCTCAGGCATCGGATTCCTCTGCCTTCTCCGAGGGTTGCTCTCCATCCGGCTGCTCAGCCCCCGCGGGGACGGGCGCCTCGGGCTGCTGTGCCTCGATTACCGGCTGGCCCTCGACGACCGGGATGCGGAACTGCTTCGCGACCTCGACCAGGTCGACGTTGAGCCCCGCCGTCTTCAGCTTGTTCAGCGCGTCGCCCAGGCTGTTCAGCGTCGTCGCCGTGGCGGCCCGGTCCTCGGGCGCCTTCGTGCTCCAGCTCACCTGCGGCGCCAGCTTCTCGTCCGCCCAGTTGTAGACAGCCCACGGGACCATGACCTGCTCGGCCAGGCAGTCGCCGAGGCTCTTCGCGTCTGCCTCGAGCCGGTCCAGGCGAATACGATCGTGGACGTTCGCCGCCGCATACGAGCCACCGCTCTTCATCGAGGTCGTCAGGTTCTGGCCCAGCACGTCGACGGCGATGCACTCGTCGCACTTCTCGATGAGCTTCTGGAAGCCCTCCCAGCTCTGGCTCGCCGCCTCGACGAGCGCGATGTCGAACCCGAGGCCCTGCTCGTCCTTGGCCACGCGGATGACGCCCTCGCCGCCGAGCGTCCGGAGGTCGTCCTCGAAGGCCTCCTTGTCCTCGGCCTTCGCGTCGGCCGGCACGACCGCCTTCTTGATCGGCAGCCCGTGGACCTCCGAGTACCGTGCCCAGTCCCGCGTCGCCCACCGCCGGATGAGGAGCATCAGCCCCAGAGAACGGACGAGGCCATTCATCCAGCCGCGCGCGTAGCCGTCGGGCGCGTACAGGATCCAGTGCCCATCCCCCGGCGTGATCTCTACCTGCCCGTCGAGGGTCGACAGCCAGAAGCTCCTCGTGTCCCACCGCCAGTAGGCGAACCGCGGGTCCCAGACCTTGAGGCGCGGCGCCCAGTAGCCAGGATCCATCGTGTCCCACAGCAACTCCCCGATGCCGAGGCGGAGAAGAAGCCCCCAACGCAGCAACCGCTTCACCTCGGCATCGGGGAACCAGCCACCCCACTCGTCCTGCGCCCTCGCGGCCAGCTTCGCCGCCTTCCGCTTCGTCGTCCGCCCTGTGACCTCGAGCGGCAGACTGCAGAGGGCATCGACCCGCGTCTGGAGAACACCATTGATGCGGTCGTCACCACCGAAGGCGTCACAGAGCTGGGCGACCGCGTAGAACTGCCCCCGCTCGAGGTCCAGCAATGCCTGGCGCACCGTCGCCACCTCGTCGAACGACTTCGACGAGGAAATCGGCAGGTCGCGGTGACGAACCCGCACTGGGGAGGCGCCCAGTCGGGCACGCTCCCAGTAGTCCGTCTCGTTCCGCTGCGCGCGACGCGCCGGGCTGGGCTTGGGGGCTAGCAAGGTCGCCTTTGGAGCCGCGCCCTTGCGCGCCTCTCATACCCCACTGCAAATCAGGGCTGAGCGGGCACGAGTGGCCTTGAACCGGCACGAGTGGCCTGAGCGGGCACGAGCGGCCTGAGCGGGCACGAGCGGCCTGAGCGGGCACGAGCGGCCTGAGCGGGCACGAGCGGCCTTGAACCAGCACGAGTGGCCTGAGCGGGCACGAGCGGGCATCCTCGTTCAGTCCACCATCCGCTGTGCGCGCTGCAACAGCGCCTCGTAGACCGACGGCATCGCCTCCCTCAGCTCGACCCGGCAGACCAGGACGAGGCGCCCCGACCGGATGAAGGTCACCCCGCCGGTCTCGAGAATGTGGCGGAGCTGCTTGTTGCTGAGCCCCGAGAGCTCGGCGAGCTCGGGCAGGGAGAAGAACACCGCGTCCTCGAAAGCCTCTCCGTTCATGCGTTTGCCCCTTTCCCTTCGAAGGTGAGCTTCGACAGCGCCATCTCGTAGGACATGCCGAGCGCCGCGAGGACGCGCTGGCGGCGCGCTTCGAGGTACTGCCCGCTCGGCGTGCGGTTCTTGATCTCCCGAGCCACGTAGCGCTCCGTCTCCATGCGCCAGCGGTACTCGTCCGCGTGCTGCTTCGCCTCCTCGCGCCGGTACCACGGGATCCGCTTGCGCTCCCGGTCAGGACTGCCGGGGCGCCAGTCGTTGAGGTTGCGAGCGGTCAGGCTGTCCCGATAGAGGACGCTCAGCCCCTGGCCGAGGGCCACGTTGTTGTTGAGCATGAACGAGAGCAGGTCTGCCATGCGGTCCACCTCCGCCAGACTGCGTTGGTGCTTCACATGCGCCGCGGGGCCACGGGCTCGCGGTTGAGCCCGGCCTGCGCCAGCGGCGACTTGAACGCGAGCTCGCTGATCACGTACGCGAGCGCGTCCATCCGATCGGGGCTCCACGCCTTCACGTCGTCCGTCCACTGGCAGCACTCGTCCTCGAGCTTCCCGAGCCCGGGAGCGTTCGAGACGAGGTGCTTGCTGTAGAGGACCGCGACCCCCTCGGCCCAGGCACGCTTGCCCTTGTTCCCGCCCTTCTTGAGAACGCGGACCCGCGGGTCGACGAGTCGCATCATCGAGTCGACCATCGCCCCGCTGCGGCCGACGTCGGCGACCATGAAGCTGGCGCCGTGCTTCCAGTAGAGG
>CAZAIE010000081.1:0-13069 GCA_964485035.1 uncultured Myxococcaceae bacterium
GGGACTGGACCCGCAACCGGCCCACGCCCCAAGGCGGAGCCGGCCGAGGTTGCCCCGGCCGTCCCACCCAGCCGACCCGAGCAGCTCCTGGTGCGTCCGGCGGAAACGCAGGCGGCGACGGCGCTCCCCTTTCCCTCCGACACGCTGCCTGGGCGACCCGCGTCCCTTCCCGAAGCAGAGCCAGAGCTCGACCTCGAGGAGCACCTGAAGTCGGCCCTCTTCGCCGAGCTCGAGTCCGAGGGCGAGCCGACCTGCGTGGACCCGGGCCCCGACGCCGAGCCGACGGTGATCGCCGACCTTGACGCGGCGGCAGCCGTGCCCCCGGCCGCCGAGGTGCCGCTCGAGCCTGCGGCCCCGACCTCCACCGCCGGACCGAGGGCCGAGGCCATCGCGGCGCTGGTGGCGCGGATCGAGACCTGCCTGCGCGAGGGACAGCCGTGCCTGAAGCTCGGCCTCTCCGACCGCCTCGGCGTCGCGTCGATCGAGATCACCCGGACGGCGAAGCGCGAGGTCTCGGTCCGGGTCCGGGCGCGCCCGGGCAGGCGTGCTGCGGTCTGCACCGCCTCCGGCGAGATCGCCCAGGCGCTGCACGCCCGCGGGCTGAAGCTCAAGGACCTGGCGATCGACTGACGGGAGTCACTCCCGGAGGTGGATGCGCAGGAACGGCAGCGCCGGCAGCGTCCAGTCCCTCATCCACGGCTCCAGCGTTCCTACGCCAACCCCGACCCCTGGGGGCACGCGGACGATGAGGGTGGCGCGCGACCGGCTCCAGTCGGCCGCACCGGCGACGAAGCGAACCGACTGATCGGGCCCGTCCAGCTCGAGCGTCGCGCCCCGCGCCACTTCGTCGAGGGAGGCCAGGACGAGCCGCCGCCCCTCCTCGTCGAGGGTCAGCAGCACCTGCTCGTCGTCTGGGCTCTCCCACTCCACGAAGGAGACCTGGCGGCGGGGGCCCTTGGGACGCTCGGGGAGGGCCCGCGAGAGGTGCGTCACCAGCAGGGGCGACTGCTCGCGGAGCGCCGGCTCGGGCGAAGTCCCGCCGTCGCGCCCGAGTTCGAACTCGTCGCGGGTGATGCCCACCACCTGCACGAACCGGACGGAACCATGAGGGGTCGAAAGCTCCGGGAGCGCCGGGTCGGACACGAAGAGTGCTGCGACCAGGGCCGTGTCCTGCGCCCCGAGCGGGCCGCCCAGGTCCATGAGGTCGCCGGGCGCGAAGGTCCGCCGGCTCCCGACGACGTAGCCCGCGAGGCCTTGCAGGAAGGCGACGGGCCAGTCCGGCGCCGCGCCCTCCCCCGCGAGCCGGAAGGTGAGCTCGAACCCGAACCCGCTCTGCTCGCGCAGGGGCGAGACCTTCCGGTACAGCTCGGTGAGCCCGAAGGTGACGTAGTGCCAGTGGTCCCCACAGCGGTAGCAGCGGACCTCGTCGAGCGGGTCGGCGTTCCCTGCGTCGCTGCGCAGCAGGCTCTCCCAGCCTGCGGGCTCGACCCCGGGGTAGAGCGCGCCGAGGGCCGCGTCGAGCGCCTCGAGTCCGGCGCTCACGGGCTCACCTCCGGAGTGGCCGGGGCGGGAGGAGGACGGACCGCCTCGAGCGCCACGGAGAGCCCGACGCGCAGCCGCTCGAGGAGCTCGGGGCCGAAGAGCGTCCGCTTCGCCTCACCGACCCCCTGCCTCATCGCCTCGGGCGTCTCGGCGTACCCCACGTAGCCCTGCGCCAGCGAGACCAGCGCCAGCCGGTCCCCGGGGGAAAGCAGCGGACCGAGCTGCTCGCGCAGGAGCCGCGCAGCGCCAGCGGTGGGCTCGGCAGGCCCGAGGGCCAGCGTCACCCCGGGCAGGCGCAGCGCCGCGACGTCCGCCTTCCGGGGAGCCATGGCGTGGAGCACGTTTGCCGCAGGCATCCGCAAGAAACCGGGAACCGCGGCATCCGCCTCGCCCCTCGGAAGCCCGAGCTCCACCGCGGACCAGGCCAGCGCGGGAGCCGTCACCGGAGCAGCAGGCTCGAGCAGCCGCGAGGCCTCCTGCGCGATCCGCCGGCCCATCCGGTCGGCCGGCTCGGCGTCGCCTTCGGGCGGCCGGGAGGTCGTGTCGCCGAGAATGCCCTGGAGCACGAGCGCCACCCCGCCCTTCGTCTCCAGCACCTCCATCGCCCGCCCGGGCCAGTCGCCGTCGAGGCGCGTGGTCCGGCGCGGCACCAGGGTGGCGTGGGAGCCGAAGACCACCACCCGCGCGATGGGCCCGCCCTGGAGGTCGTCGAGCGCGAGCGCGGTGAGGGAGTCGTCGACGTAGCCGCCCTCCGTGTCGCGGTTGGCCGTGATCCCGCCCAGCTGGCCCAAGCCGACCCGCAGCGTCGCCGGACGGACGGCGGCGACGGCCTGGGTCACCGCACTCGAGAGCGCCGCGACCAGCCGGTCCTGGGAGGCCTCCGAGAAGGAGCCCGTCGCCGCGACGCGCGCCAGCGGGTGCGGGTCGTACCCGCCGAAGGAGGAATGGGTGTGCGTCGCCGCCACCACCGCGTCGGTGAGACCTTGCGCCCGGGCATGCTCGCGGACCCGGCGCGCCACCCCGGGCGGAACCTCCAGGACCTCGGCCAGCGCGATCGCCACGCGCGCCTGGCCCGAGCCCAGCACCACCGCGCGCGCCGCCAGGGGCCCCGACTCCGTCGCCTTCGACCGCGGCGGGCCGTAGCCGGCAACCTGCACGGGAAAGGCCTCGGGGCGCAGGTCCACCCGCGCCGCGCCGGCGACGTAGCCGTCGGCACCCCGCGCACTGGAGGTCTGGACGGGCGGCGCCGGGGGACGCCGGCCGCGCCAGTCCATGGAGAGGGTGAGGTAGACCATCCCCACGCTGAAGACGACCACGAACGCCTTCGATGACCTGCGTCTCACGTTAGGCACCCGGACCTGCCTGCACCGGCAAAGCGCCGGCGACCGTTCGCAGCGGAGGAACCCGAGCCCTATAGCCGTGCATCCGTCGCCTGCCAAGGGCTTGCTGGCCGGGAGCGGACCACGCCCCCGGCGAGCAGGCTCAGCGAAGGAACTCGAGGACCTTCTCGTTCACGAGTCCGGGGACGAGCCACGTCATGTCGTGACCTGCACCCGGGATGACCGCGCGTTGGATGGCGGGGGCCACGCGCTCGAGCCGCGCCAGCGCGTCCTCGACCGAGTAGATCTTCTCGTGCTCACCGACGACGAACAGCGTGGGCATGGTGAGGCGCCCCAGCGCCGCGTCGTCCGCGACCGTCGGCTCCAGCATCTGCGTCATGCGGCGCAGCCCGAAGCAGCGCAGGGCCAGCACCATGTCCTCGGTCATCTCCTCGATGAGCTGCTCGCCCGCGGGCCCCGACGCCGCGAGGTCGGGGAGGCTGAAGCGGTAGGTCCGGCGGACGAAGAACCGGCGCGGGTAGAGCAGGAGCTGCATCATCGAGAAGAGCATCGCGGGGCGCAGCGGGAGCACCCAGCCCGCGGGCGCCAGCAAGACGAGCCTTCCGACCCTCGCCGGGTATCGCTGGGCGTAGTTGGCCGCCAGCCATCCCCCGTGCGAGAGCCCCATCAGCCGCAACCCGGGCCCGAGGTCCAGGGCGTCGAAGAGCCCGTCCAACCAGCCGGTGAGGTCCTCGACCGAGCGGATCGGCCTCGAGTTCGCGCTCCGGCCGACGTCGAGGATGCTGTCGAGCGCGTAGGTCCGGTACTGCGCCGAGAGCCCGGCGATGTTGGGCCTCCACATCAACGAGCTGGTGCCCCCACCCGGGAGCAGCACCAGCGGGGGCGCCCCGGCCGGCCCGCTCACGCGCAAGAAGGTGCTCCCGTGGGGCGTCTTTACGGTCCGGGACTCCCACGCGATCGGCCAGTTCGCCGCGCGCCGGTCGGTGCGAGTGAGGTACTGCGCCTTCGCCTGCTCCGAAAGGAAGGGGTGATGGGTCGGGAACGGCATGGCTGCTCCTGCGTCGGCGCCGCGTCGGGCGCCAGAAAGGGGGAATCCGCTACGAGGGGACATCGACCGATCGAGCGGCTCAGCGCAGGAGGGCGCGGTGCAGCAGGAAGAGCGGCTCGCGCGAACCGCAAGGCCCCTCGGTGGGAGGAGACCGGCGCAACGGCAGCGCCGCCGTCGGCCGCGGGGCGACGCGCGACACGACTGCGCAGACCGTCCGTCTCCTCACCTCCCCGGCCGGGCCAGCGACCACGACCGTCTGCTGCGGGGGAGCGGTCGCCAGCGCGTGGGCCGGCGCCAGCGCCGCGAGCGCGAAGCACGCGAGCACCAGCTCCAGCCAGTGCAGCGGCGAGTGGGAGGGTCGAGCCATGCGATGCCCAAGCTAACCACGCCCCAAGGTCCTGCAACCACCCGCCCGGACGTCTTTTTCGCTGCCAAGGAATGCGGGCCCTATAATCCGCCCTTCGTCGTCTGCCGAGGACATCCATGCTGGGCGAGGTCAGGGAGCAGTGCGGCATCTTCGGGGTCTTCGGACACCCCGAGGCCGCGCGGCTCACCTGGTTCGGCCTGCACGCGCTGCAGCACCGCGGCCAGGAGAGCGCGGGCATCGCCGTCTGCGACGGCCGGCAGACCCTGGCCCACAAGGGCAAGGGACTCGCCGGCGACGTCTTCGACGAGGACGTGCTGGCCGGACTCCCCGGGACGGGGGCCATCGGCCACGTGCGCTACGCCACCGCCGGACACGGCGACCTCGCCGCCGCGCAGCCCTTCGTGGCCCGCTGGTCCGGGGGCACGCTCGCGGTGGCGCACAACGGGAACCTGGTGAACGCCCCGGCGCTGCGCGCCGAGCTGGAGGCCGGCGGCGCCCTCTTCCAGTCCAGCTCCGACTCCGAGGCGCTGGTGCACCTGGTGGCACGCGCCCACGGCCACGCGCTGGTGGACCGGGTGGTGGAGTCCTTGGGCCACGTCCGTGGGGCCTACAGCCTCGTCTACCTCACCGAGCGCGCGCTGCTCGGCGTGCGCGACCCCCACGGGCTGCGGCCGCTGGTCCTGGGGCGCCTCGGGTCCGCGCACGTGCTCGCCTCCGAGACCTGCGCGCTGGATTTGGTGGAGGCGGAGTTCGTCCGCGAGATCGACCCGGGGGAGGTGGTGGTGGTGGACGGCGACGGCGTGCGCTCCTCGCGGCCGCTCGCCCCCGCCCCGCTCGCGCGCTGCATCTTCGAGCTGGTCTACTTCGCCCGCCCCGACTCGGTGGCCTTCGGCCAGAGCGTCTACCAGCTGCGCAAGGAGCTGGGCCGGCGCGTGGCGCGGGAGCAGCCCGCCCCAGCCGACGTGGTGGTCCCAGTGCCGGACAGCGGCACCCCCGCCGCGATGGGCTTCGCCGAGCAGTCCCGCCTGCCCCTGGACGCCGCGCTCATCCGCAGCCACTACGTGGGCCGCACCTTCATCGGCCCCCGGCACGCGGCGCGGCCCTGGGAGGTCCGCCGCAAGCTCGCCCCGGTGGCCAGCGCCCTCCTGGGACGGCGCGTCGTCCTGGTGGACGACTCGCTGGTCCGCGGCACCACCTCCCGGGAGATCGTCCGGATGGTGCGCGAGGCAGGCGCCCGCGAGGTGCACCTGCGCATCGCCAGCCCCCCGGTGGCCTGGCCCTGCTCCTTCGGGATCGACACCCCCGACCGCACCGAGCTGGCGGCAGCGCTGGGGGACCTCCCCGCGCTGGCCCGCGAGCTGGGCGCCGACTCGCTGGGCTACCTCTCGCCCGAGGGCCTGGCCGCGGCGGCCGGGAGCGCGGGGGGCTGGTGTGACGCCTGCTTCTCCGGCCGCTATCCTGTCGACCCGGGCAGGTGAGGAAGGGACCCCATGGCCACCATCGTCGACATCCTGGTCCGCGCGAGGCTCATCGACGACCTGCAGCTCCGGTCGGCGACCGCGCACCAGTCACAGTGGGGGGGCCGCATCCCCAACATCGTGGTCGAGAAACGGTTCGCGCCCGAGGACAAGGTGGTGCAGGCCATCGCCGACGCGCTGAAGCTGCCCAGGGTCGACCTGGACCAGGTAGAGAACGACGCCCAGGCCTGCGCCAAGCTGGACATGGCCTTCGCGCGCGACCACGCGGTCTTCCCCTGCGCGCTCAAGGACGGAGGCAAGACGCTCTGGCTGGCCATGGCCGACCCCACCGACATCCCGGTGGCGGACGAGGTGGCCCAGAAGACGCGCCTGCGGCTCAAGCTGGTGGTCGCCAGTGAGCGGCAGATCCTCGCGGCCATCAAGCGCGCCTACCTGGGCGAGAGCCAGAAGCGCCAGGAGCCCATGGGCTTCGGCTCCTTCGCCCCCCTCGACCTCGACGCCGGGTCCGAGGAAGAGGGCAAGCTCGTGGACATGGCCGGTCACACGCTGGTGAAGGACATCAGCAAGCTCGTGCCGACGGCGTCCGCCTCCGAGCCCTCGCGTCTGCCCCCGCCGGTCGGCGCCGCAGGGGACCTCCTCGACGACCTCATGGGCTCGGGCGCCCACGCCACCTGGTCGCCGCAGGACCTGGAGCGGCTGGGGACCATCCAAGACCAGCAGGAGAAGGGCGCACGCATCCTGCGCGCCGTGCTGGAGCTGTGCGTGGAGAAGGGCTGGTTCCGCGTCGACGAGTACCGGGCGAAGCTGAAGCAGTAACGACTAGCTCTTCGGCCACCCGGACCCAGAGGGACGGCGCGGCGGCCCGGACGGCGCGGCGGGAACGCTTGGGCGCCGCGGGTCGTCGATGAGTTCCTGCGGCTGGGACAGGGAGGCGAAGCCGCGCTCGAGCAGCACGAAGGGGACGTGGGCCACGTGCGGCCACTCCGCGCCGATGGCCCGGCGCAGCTCCGAGAGCACCGTGCCGCTCATCGCCAGGCGGCTGTAGACCCAGTGCTCCGGCCCGCTGAGCTGGCCGCCCCGGAGGGGGACCGGCCAGAGGCGCTGGCTGTACGGCAGCGAGGTGGGACGCTTCTTGAGCTGGATGGCGAGCTTGGGGTCGCGCATCACGATCGACTCGTAGAGGTTGAGCGCCGCCTCGAAGTACTCGGGCGTCCCCACCGCGAAGGCCACCCCCGCCTCGTTGCCGCGGCCGTGCATCACCCGGCCCTTCAGTTTCACCGGCGGCTCGCCATCGGGCCTGAGGACGATCTCCACGTCGGTGTTCACCAGCGGCGCCGGCCCGCCGACCCGCACCCGCATGCCGCCGGGTGAGAAGTCGGTGGCCGTTCCCCGGAACACGCAGGAGAGGTCTCTCAGCTCGATCTGGAACCCGACGGGGATGCGCCCGTTGGCGCGGCGGTCTCGGATCGTCTCTTCATTGGCCATAGGGTGCCTGCAACTCCCCCAGGAGCCGGCGCGGGGCGACGCCCGCGCCAGCGGGTGGGCCCAGCTCAGCCCTTCGCGTCGGGCTTGACGAGGAGCTCGCTGGAGAGCACGAGGTCGCCCTTCTTCAGCCAGCCGCCGTCCTCGAACGCTGCGTAGAAGTCGCCGAGCACCGCCTCGAAGTCCGGGTAGCGGTCCTCGCGGCGGTCCTGGGTCATGCGGTCGAAGAGCGGGTCGAGCTTGCTCGGCACCTTGGAGTTGAGCGCCGAGGGGAGCGGCGAGCGCCGGCCCGGGAGCTGCCCGGTGAGCATCTCGTAGAAGAGGATGCCCAGCCCGTAGACGTCGGTGCCGGGGCCCAGGTCCTTGGTCGAGCGCGCCAGCTGCTCCGGGCTCATGTAGCCCATGCCGCCGGTGCCCACGAAGACCTGGGGCATGCCCTTGCTGGCGTCCACCTCGATGACCCGGGAGAGGCCGAAGTCGGCGAGCTTGATGTTGCCCAGGTGGTCGATGAGCACGTTCTCGGGCTTCAGGTTCCCGTGCGTCAGCCCCTGCTGGTGCGCCGCGCGCAGCGCGTAGCAGAGCTGCAGGAAGTAGCGGATGGCGGTCTCGGGAGCGATGCCCTTGCCCTCCCCTGCGTCCAGCTTCGAGCGCAGGTTGCCGCCGCTGCACAACTCGACCACGTAGTAGGGCCGGGCCACGTCGGTGTTCTGGTCGAGGATGCCGACCACGTTGGGGTGGCGGACGAGCGCCTGCGCGCAGATCTCGCGCTTGAGCCGCTTGATGACCTCGCTGCGCTGCAGGAACGAGAAGTAGCCGAAGATGTCCTTCAGCTCCTTCACCGCCACCTCCAGCCCCAGCGCCTGGTGCTTGCCCTTGAAGACCGTGCCCAGCGGCCCCTGGCCGATGGCGTCGAACTTCACGTAGCGCAGGTCGATCTCCTGGCCCTTGGACTCGCTGGCGCGCGGCTCGGGCGGCGGGGGCTTGGGCAGCGGGGCGGCCGCGGGGACCGGCTCCATGTCCGCGCGCGAGGTGCGCGGCGGCTCACTGCGCTCGGCGCGCGGCTCCTCGGAGCGGCCGCGGGACCGGGGGCGCTCGCTCGACCGCTCCTGGCGCTCGGCGCTGCCCGGGCGCCCGAAGATGCTGGCCGGAGCGGGCGGAGGAGGAGGCGGCGGAATGTTCACCGTGGCGCCCAGCGAGGAGCGCGGGGGCTCGGTCTCCTCCTCGGCCGGAGGAGGCGGCGGGGCGCGGTCGATCATGGAGGAGTCCGCGAGGATCTCCGTGGCGCCCGACTGGACCGGCTCCTCGACGATGCGGCTGGCGAAGTACTCCTGCACCGCCTCCAGGAACCGCTCGCGGCGCTCGCCGTCGACGATCTTCTCGCCCTCGGGGGTGAGCTGGAGGCAGGCCTCCCGGTCCATCCCGATGAAGTGGTACTTGCGCAGGAAGAAGAAGTAGGTGTCGAAGTCGATGGAGACCGCGTTCTCGAACGTGCTCTTCACGTCGGCGAGCTTGTTCGAGCGCTGGGCTCGCGCGTTCTCGCGGAGCGTCGAGAGGATGTTGTGGGCTTCGTCGGCGATCTGGTCTCGGGTCAGGGCTGTCTCGGCCATCTACCCCTCCAGGGGTTTCCAGGAGACCGCGGCGGAGTGCCGCGGCAGCGGTCGGAATTGGGGCGCGATTCTAGCAAAGGTCCCCCGCCCGGCAAGGCGCAGGCGGGGGAAGGCGCTACTTCATCCGCGCCTTGAGGCCGGCCTGCTGCGCGTACTCCGGGTTCGCGGCAGCCAGGCGCTGCAGGAGGGTCCGGGCGAGCCCGGGGTTCCCGCGCCGGGCCAGGCGGGCGGCGAGCTCGTCCACCGCCTTCGGGTCGTTGGTCGCGGCGACGGAGAAGACGCGCTCGGCCATCGCCGACCCCTTGAGGAACTGCGAGGCTGCGAGCCCCGCCTGCATGCGCGGGTCGTCGGGCCGCACGTTCATGATGCCCATGTACAGCCGCGCCGCCGCGGGGCCGTCCCCCTGGGCGAGCGCGCCCTCCGCCTCCTCCATCGCCTGGTCGGCGTCGGCCACGTCCGCCGCGCCCGGGTGTGCCACGCCAGCGATGGGCGGATGGCCAGAAGGCATCGCTCCCTCGCCAGGACCAGCGCTCCCATGGTCGTGCCCGGCATGCAGGTCCGCAGCCGGACGCGCGAGCGCCTCGGCCAGCTCGGGGAGCGTCTTCTCCACCTCCGCGCGGCGCGGGTGGTCCTTCGGCGCAACCTCCAGGAACCGCGTCCACACCTTCTGCGCCCGCGCCAGGTCGGCAGCGGTCGCGGCGCGGCGGTTGAGCAGCAGCCCCCCGGTGTAGAAGAGCGCCTCGGCGTGGTCGGGGTCGCGCAGCAGCACCTTCTCGAACTCGGCGAGCGCGGGGTCGACGTTCCCCACCAAGAACAGCGCGTTGGCCCGGCGCACCAGCGCCTCGAGCACTGGGGCAGCGGCCTGGCGCGCACAGGTCCAGGCGCTAGCCACGTCGCCGGCCTCCCGGAGCTGACGCGCGCGCATGTCGTTCACCTCCACGCGCTCCGCGCTCGCCGGAGCGCAGACGAGGGCCGCCGGGTCTCCAGGACGCTCCGGCTTCTTGGCCGCCAGCTCGTCCAGGAGCGCGAGCGTGTCCCGCGCGCGCTCCGCCGCCTGCTGGTAGGCCCCGACCGCCTCCACCAGCCGACCCGCTTCGAAGAGCACGTCGGCGACCGCCCGGGCGGCGTCGAAGGAGCGGGGCTGCTGGGCCATCCGCTCCTTGGCCGTCTGCAGCTTCGCCTCGACCTCGGGAGCCAGCGGCCGTGGGCCCGGCATCGCCGGAGGGGAAGGCGCGCGGGCAGGCGCCGGAGGCGGCTCGGAGGCCTTGGGACAGCCGGCGAGCAAAGGGGCCAGCACCAGCGCGAGTAGGGAGCGGTTCATGGGGTTCCTCCGAGCAGGGCCCGGTTCCTAACCGAGCGTGAGTCCCTCCGCCCGGTCACAGACCTGGTCCACCACGCGCGCACGCAGCTCGCCGAGGGTGACGCCCAGGACCGGGTGGAGCCGCGACGGCGCACACACCTCGCACAGCGGGCGCAGCACGAAGGCGCGATTCGCCAACTGCGCGTGGGGCACCTGCAGGTCGGGCTCATCCACCCGGACATCGGCCAGGAGCAGGTCCACGTCGAGCGGGCGCGGGCCCCAGCGCAGCCCCTGCGGGTCCCGGCCCCGTTCCCGTTCGAGCTGCTTGCACGCGGCCAACAGCTCCCGCGGGGAGAGGGCGGTCTCCACCTCGACGACGGCGTTGAGGTAGTCGGGCTGGGCGGGGCCGACCGGGGCGCTCTGCCAGACCGACGAGCGGGCGACGATGGTGACGCCCCGAGCCTCGAGCTCCGAGAGGGCGTCACGGAGGTGGCCGAGCCGGTCCCCCAGGTTGGAGCCGAGCCCGAGGAAGACCCGCATACCGTCCACCGTCGGGAGGCCTAGAGGCCCAGGACCGCGAACATGTCGTAGATGCCGGGCTGCTCGCCCACCACGAAGTGGGCCGCGCGCACCGCGCCCTGCGCGAACTGGTCGCGGGTGGTCGCGCGGTGGGTGATCTCCAGGCGCTCGCCCTCGCCGATGAAGTAGACGGTGTGCTCGCCCACCACGTCGCCGCCGCGCAGCGACTGCAGGCCGATCTCCTTGCGCGGGCGCTCGCCGATGTTGCCCTGGCGGGTCATCCGCAGGTCGCTCGCCGGGTCGCGCTTGAGGGTCTCGGCGATGAGCTCGCCCAGCCGCAGCGCCGTGCCCGAGGGCGCGTCCTTCTTCATCCGGTGGTGGATCTCGGAGATCTCGATGTCGTACGAGTCGTTCAGCACCCGCGCCGCCTCGGCCACCAGCTTGAGCATGAGGTTCACGCCCACGCTCATGTTCGGGGCCATCAGCACCGGGATGACCTTGGCGGCCTCGGTGATCTCCGCGCGCGCCTTGGCGGTGAATCCAGTGGTGCCCACCACCAGCGGGATCTTGCGCTCGGCGCAGACCCGGGAGTGGGCCGCGGAGGCCTCGGCGGAGCTGAAGTCGATGACCACGTCCGCGCCGGAGCCGATGGCCTCGGCGAGGTTGTCCACCACCGGGATCTCCATGGTGCCCAGCCGGCAGGCCAGCCCCACGTCCAGCCCGATGGCCGCGCTGCCCGGCCGCTCGGTCGCGCCGACGAGCCTCATGTCCTCCGAGTCGCGGACGAACCGGACGATCGAGCTGCCCATGCGACCGGCGACGCCGGTGACCACCGTGCGAATCATGTGCTGGCCTCCTGTACCGCGAAGACTGGGACACCTTACACCACGCTCCGCGCCCCTTGTCATCGAACGCCGGGGGCCGGGGCTCTGCCGGCGCGGGACGAAGCAAGACCCCGTTTGAATGATCCCCGACGAGGCCGGCACAAGAGAGCCAGCAACCCGAACAGCTCCAACGACCCCGACAACCCAAACCCGTCGGCGGAGTCCCTCCCAGGGGCCCCGCGCGGAGGCAGACCATGTCCGAGACCGCGCTGTTTCACCCCAGCTTCTCCCGCCGCATCGCCCAGGCCATCGCCGAGGTGGGCGCAGGCATCCTCCCGATCTTCTTCTTCCTCTACGCCCTGCTCGCCGCCGGCTGCAGCTCGCCGACCGCGACGCCCGCGCCGAAGCTGCAGGGCGTGCTCACCCAGCGCGCGAGCCACGCGCCCGGCCCGCAGGCCCTGGGCAACGGCCAGGGCGCTTTCTCCGCGGTGCTCTTCCAGGAGGACGCCGTCCTGCCGCCCCTCGCCGGCACCTCTGCCACGTACTCCGTGAGCGTCGACGGCGTCGCCCACTCCCTCGCCTCGGGCATCGCCGTGGGGGCCCAGCTCTCGGACGACGCGGGCAACCCCTGGTACGTCTTCATGCTCACCGCGAGCGCCAGCGCTCCCGCGGAGTCGGTGCAGTTCGCGGTGGACGCGGCCCACTACGTCCCCGGCACCGTGGCCCTCGACGGCGCGGTCGCCTTCGCGGTGCTGGTCGATGCCTTCGGCGAGCCGCTCGCCTACACCACCGGCGGCACCCTCACCCTCGGCGCGGCCCCCACTGCCATCGGTGCGCTCGCCCAGGGCAGCTTCGACGCCACCTTCGCCGCGGTGCCGAAGAACCCAGGCTGCTCCACCGACCGCGACTGCGCCGCAGGTGAGCGGTGCGTGCGCGGCGCGTGCGAGGCCGCGGGCTGCGCCGTCACCGGCTGCCCCGCTGGCCTCGTGTGCGATCCGTCGAGCGGCGCCTGCGTCGCCTCCGGCTGCACGAGCGACGCCGACTGCGCGGTGGGCCAGGCCTGCCGCGCCGGACAGTGCGTCGCCGCGGGCTGTGCGCTCACCGGCTGCCCCGCCGGCCTCGCATGCGATCTGTCGAGCGGCCAGTGCGTCCCGGTCGGGTGCCCTGCCGGCCTCGTCGACTGCGGTGGCGCCTGCATCGACCTCTTCAACGACCCCGCACACTGCGGCGCGTGCGGCCTGCGGTGCCCGGCCGGCCAGGGGTGCGTGTACGGCGCGTGCCAGGCCACCGGCTGCCAGGCCACCGGCTGCCCCGCTGGGACCGTCTGCGACGCGGTGACCGGGGCCTGCGTCCCCGCCGGCTGCCGGACCGACTCCGAGTGCGGCCGCGGTGAGATGTGCCAGGGCGGGCGCTGCGTCCCCGCTGGCTGCGTCCAGTACGGCTGCCCCGCGGGCTACACCTGCGACGTCGCCTCCGGCGCCTGTGTGCGCGGGACCACCCCCGCCGGCAACTGCATCCCCCAGGGCGCGGCGGTGGGCAGCGGCAGCTTCACTGGGAACGCG
>CAZAIE010000082.1:0-12949 GCA_964485035.1 uncultured Myxococcaceae bacterium
GTTGAGTTCGTGGATGTTGCTGCCAGAATTCGCCGGAATCGGTCGGTAATCCGCGCTGGCTCGTCGAACGTCTTGCCGTCGATGTAGATCCAGCGGATCCAGTTGACACCGGCGAGGATAGTGCCGCTGTTGTGGAGGGCGTGGACGGCGCGCGGCTCGAGGGGCGGGAACTGCGGCTGCGGGCGGGGCGCGGAGAGCTGGTGGAGTCGGGGCTCACGTGTCGGCAGGCGGAGCCGGTGGCGTGCCGCTACACCGGCGTCGAGAGGGTGCGCGAGGGCCTGTGGCGCTACGAGATCGAGGCGGACGGGCTGGACCCGGCGCAGGGGCTGGTGGTGGACCCGGGGCTGGCGTGGAGCGTCGTGCTCAGCGGAAAGCAAGACGACGACAGCAGGGCACTGTGCGCGCTCGGCCAGGACCGCGTCCTCCTCGTGGCCACCTCTACCTCGGGTGACCTGCCAGGAGTCGGCCAGACCGCCCCCGCGGGAACCAACGGCTACGTGCTCATGGTGGGGACGGGAACCGGCGGAGAGCCCAAGGGACTGGCGGCGCTCTATCTCGGCAAGGGAAAGGAGAAGGCTGCCGACGTCGTCGCCCTGAACCAGGACTCGGCTTTCCTCACCGGCACCGTGAGTTCGGAAGACCTCGACCCCTCCGAGACCACGCACCTAGGCGCCAACATGTCGGACGCCTACGTGGCGAAGCTGGTCGTGAGCAACGGAGCGCTCACCGTCCCGAGCTTCCGCTACCTCGGCCAGCGGCTCGGCGAGGGGTTCCACATCGCGCTGGGAAACAACCTCGCGGTCGGAGGCAGTGGAGACATCTCGACCAGCGGGACCAGTGAGTGGCGGCCAATCCTGTGGGGGGTCGACAAGAACAACCTGTCGATGATCGACCGCCGGGTCTTCGGCTCCGACGGCACCGACCGCATCTCGGACCTCGCCGCCTCGGGCAACCTCGTCCACGTCGCGGGGACCTCCTCGAAGAGCGACTCGCTGGGGCTGACCGGGGTGGCCGGCACGGGGAAGACGCGGCCCAGCGCGCCGGGAACTCCTGCCGGATGGGTCCTGGGCTTCTCGCTGGGGACGGTCCTGTCCCCCGCCCACTTCTCCTGGGTTGGCGGCTCCGCCTCGACGGAGGTGACCGCCATGCTGCTGGACCCCGGGGACGCCACGGTCCTGTACGTGGGCGGGAACACCAACTCGGCGGACCTTCGAACGGTCATGGGAGGCCCCGCCGGAATCGACTCCTCCTTCGATGTCAGCGGGACCGAGACGGAGGGCTTCGTGCTCGCGTTCTCCACGACGGACTGGAAGGTGAAGTGGACCACCGCCCTGGGATCGAACATGAACGAGAAGGTCCGCGGGCTGGGGTGGAATCCCCGGTCGAGCCGCCTCCTGGTCGCCGGGGCGCTGACTCCGGTCACCCCCATGACCTCCTACTTCCCAGGCCTGCCACAGACCGCTCGGCTCGGGGACACGGACGCATTCGTCACCGAGCTGACGACCACCATCAGCCCACAGCAGGCATGGACCAGGCTCCTCGGCGGGAGCCAGGGCGACTTCGCCATGCACCTCGCGGCCATGCGGGCGACCGGAGCCACGACGGCGTATCCGGTCGTCGTCGCAGGCAACACGACCAGCTCCTTCGGCACCACGGACCTGGGATTCGACGGCGGCGTGAACCAGCAACAGGCCCGCGACTTCTTCCTGGCCGCCACCGACCTCACCCCACCGGTGCTCCGGGACATCGCGGTCAGGGACGGGCCCGCGGAGGTCAAGGAGGACCTGGACACGTTCAAGGGCGTGCTGGCTGCCACGTGGGCTGCGTTCGACGAGAAAGAGGATCCCACCGTGACCTACCAGGTGGGCTTCACGACCCAGGATGACTGCCAGGCCACAGGCCCCTGGGTCGTCCCCCTGACCTCCGTCGGAGGACTCACCTACTCCCATTCGGCCGACGCCGGCCTCATCTCCGGGACCCGGTACTACGCGGTGGTGAAGGCCTCGAACTCCAGTGGGCTCTCGACGCTCGCCTGCTCCGACGGCGCAGCCTTCGACCCCTTGGACGGCGGGGTGGGCCTCGACGCGCGGACCCCGAAGCCGGACACCGGACGCGCTGATCCTGACACCGGAGCCGAACCCGAACCCGACACGGGCGCGCCCCTGGACGCCAGCGCCCCGGGCCTCGACGCGGGCCACCTGGACGCCGCGCTCGTCGCCGATACCGGGGACGCGGACAAGCAGCCAGTCCTGGGCTGGGGTTGCGGCTGCGGCGCGACGGGTGGAGCGATGCCGCTCCTGGGCCTGCTGCTCGCGCTGGGCCTGCGTCGCCGCCGTCGCTGAGGCCCTCGAGGACCTACAGCCGCAGTCCGAGCCGCTCGACGTGGACGCCCGTGAGCCCGCGCGAATAGACGACACCGTGGGCGCGCCCAACCACGTTGGCCACAGGGACCGTCCCGAAGTTCCGGCTGTCGACCGAGTTGTCGCGGTTGTCGCCGAGCACGAACAGGTGTCCCTCCGGGACCTGCACCGGCGCCGCGTCCGTGAGTGGTCCGTGGCCCTGTCCGACCAGGTAGCGGCGGCCGCCCGCCTCCTCCTCGAACACCTCGAGCTCGTGCGGAATCCAGATGCCCTCGGAGCGCTCGTGGAAGACCCGGCGCCCCAGCGGCGTCCTGGGCAGCGGCTTCCCGGCCACCCAGACCTCGCCCCCGCGGATCGCCACCTCGTCGCCGCCCACGGCCACCACGCGCTTGGCGTAGACCGTCTCGGGTGAGCTCGGGGCCCGGAACACCGCGATGTCTCCCCGGCGCAGCTCGCGGTTGCGCGCGCCCAGCTTCGCCACCAGCACCTGATCGCCCACCAGCAGCGTGGGCACCATCCCGCTCGAGGGGATCTCGTCGAGCTCGGCGACCAGCGCCTTGGTCAGCCGCCCCAGGCCCTGCGAGCCGAGGGTGACCAGGACGGCGAAGCCCAGCAGCACCGACGCGCCCCGCGCCGTCCAGCCCGAGGTCCGCTGCGCGAGCCGCACCGCCCACGCGAGCTGGAGCAGCGTGACCACCACCGAGGCCACGGTCCCGCCCAGGAGCGCGGCCTCGACCGGCCCGTCGACGGCCAGGGCGATGATCAGCGGCAGCGAGGCCACCGCGGAGGGAAAAAGACAGAGCGCCCAGGCGAGCCCCACCCGGCCGCAGTAGAGGTGCCCCAGCCCGGGGCAGACCATCGCGAACAGGCCGGCGACCCAGGGACGCGGAGCAGGAGGCGAAGCAGGCGGTTCCATGCGGCTTTCCATCGCACACCTCGGGGGACGGGGGCCATGCAATCAATCCCAACTGCCCGGTGTCCCAGGTACCTCCTCCTGCGAACGACGAGCATGGGCACGCCGACGAAGACACCACTCTGGGGCCGGGCGACGCCGCTGCAGAGCGACATGCTGCGGCTGTGCGGGCTCCTCTTCGAGAAGGACCTGGGCGACCGCGAGCGGCTGCGGGCCATGGAGGTCGGCCGCGAGGGCCTGCGCCGTGAGACCGGGATGGACTTCGGGCTCGACCTGGGCGCCTGGCACGAGTTCTTGCTGCGCGGGGAGCTGCAGGACGCCTACTCGAACCCCGCCGCGTGGGAGGACGTCCGCGTCCTGGTGCTCGGCGCGCTGGAGTCGCAGGAGCGCCGCCGGCTGCTGGCGCTGAGGCAGAAGCCCGACTGACCTGCCGACGGACGATGGACTGGATCGGCCGGGTCGACTACCGATCGCCCTGGTCACCTTCCCAGGAGCGCCCGTGGACCTCCAACTGAACAACCTGGCGGCGCTGGTCACTGGCGCCAGCCGCGGCATCGGCCGGGCCATCGCCGCCGCGCTGGCCCGCGAGAACGCCCGGGTCTGCCTGTGTGCCCGCGGCGCGGAGCAGCTCGAGGCCACCGCCAAGGAGCTGCGGGCCTCGGGAGCGCAGGTCGTCACCGTGGCCGCGGACGTGGCCACCGCCGAGGGCGCTTCGAAGGCGGTCGATTCCGCGCTGCGGGAGCTGGGCGCGCTGGACGTGCTGGTGAACAACGTGGGAGGCAGCGGCGGGGCCGGGGCCTTCGACGCCGCGACCACGGAGCAGTGGCGCACGGTCGTGGACGTGAACCTCATGTCCGCCGTCTTCTGCAGCCAGCCGGCGGTGGCCTGGATGAAGGCCCACGGCGGCGGGGCCATCGTCCACGTCTCCTCCATCTATGGGCGCGAGTACGCCTCGAGCGCGCCCTACACCGCGGCCAAGGCCGGGGTGATCGCCCTGACCAAGGAGATGGCGGTGGACCTGGCGCGGCACCGCATCCGCGTGAACTGCGTGGCGCCCGGCTCCGTGCTCTTCCCCGGCGGGAGCTGGGAGCGCCGCAGCCGCGAGAAGCCCGAGCAGGTGGAGAAGCTGCTGCGCGAGGAGCTGCCCTGGGGCCGCTTCGGCCGGCCCGAGGAGATCGCCGAGGTGGTGGCCTTCCTCTGCAGCCCGCGCGCGAGCTGGGTGACCGGCGCGACCCTTCCCGTGGATGGCGGCCAGGGCCGGGCCTTCTGACCACATTGAGGGAGCCATCGGACAACACCCGCGGTAGGCTCCCGTGCATGTCCTCCCACGCCCCGACCGAACTTCTCCTCGTCCGCTGCCCCCGGTGCAAAGGAACCCTCGCCCCCCTCCAGCTCCAGGAGGCGGGAGCCTCCGCGCTCGCCGCAGAGTGCACGTCCTGCCACGGACACTGGCTCGAGGCCGGCGACCTGGAGAGCGCCGAGTCGGACGCCCTCGCCCACGTCGAGATCCACCTGGCCAGCGCCACCGAGAGCCGCCGCGCCGCGATGGGCTGTCCCAAGTGCTCGGGCTTCTCGATGCTGCAGGTGGCGAGCCGCGCCCCCAGCGTCCTGGTCGAGGTCTGCCCGCGCTGCCACGGGAGCTGGCTGGACGGGACCGAGCTCGGCGCGGCGCAGGTCAAGGGCGCGCTCTCGAACCTGGTGGGCGCCTACCGCTTCGTCCGCGAGTCGGAGTGAAGGCCGGGACATCCCTGTCAGTCGAGGCGCCCTCGAGCGGGCTCGGTGCCGTCGGCCCCGCCGGGGCGGTTCGCGGTCAGCGACACTGAAGGTGCAGTAATTCCAGACATTTGGTGACTCACCCCTGCAAGCGCCTCCGTCGCCCCGGTCGGGCACGTGGATTGCCTTGGACTGCGCCGTCTCCCTCCCGCACGAAAGGTCGTCGCCATGCCGCTCCACCGGATGGTCCCCGGCGCCGCCGTCCTCCTGCTCTCGCTCGCCGCCTGCCCGAAGGGCGAGAACTACGCTCCCGAGGAGGTGACCGGCGCGTACGAGCAGTACCTCGACGCCCTGTGCGAGACGCTCGAGCGGTGCGGCCAGTCGGACCCAACACAGAAGGACGAGTGCCGGCACGCCCACGAGACCCACCTGATGAAGTACGCGCTGAAGTCCATGGTGCTGGGCTACCGCACGATGAAGCGCGCTCCCTTCGAGACCTGCGTCGAGCGCCTCCGGAAGGTGGACTGCTCGTCGATGTCCATGGTCACCGTCTCGTCATCGTGCAACACGCTGGACATGTACCAGCCGAACTCCGGCAAGGGCGAGCCGTGCCTTTCCGTGCTCGACTGCAAGGACGGCCTGAAGTGCGTGGGCGAGCGCTGGTGCCAGCAGACCTGCCAGGACCACGACGGCTTCCGTGCGGTGGGAGGGTCCTGCAGCGCGACCACGGAGTGCGACAGCTCGCAGGGCTTCTGCAACGGGAGCGAGAAGTGCCAGGCCTTCGCTGCGGACGGAGCGGCCTGCGGCGCCATCCCCTGCGGACGCGATTCGTACTGCGATGGCGTGTGCCGACTCGCCATCGCCAAGGGCGCCGCCTGCACCCGGACCGCCGAGTGCCAGCGGTCGCTCGCGTGCATCGCAGGGACCTGCCAGGACAAGCTCGCGACCAACGCCACGTGCACGGACTCGATGCAGTGCGCCCCGACGTGGAAGTTCGGCATGCAGCTTCCCGGGTTCTGCGAGCCCATCACCCGCACCTGCCTCCCCACGATCCGGAGCGCCGGTGAGAGCTGCGGCAATCAGCTCACCTGCCTCTTCAGCCGCTGCAAGGGCGGCACTGCCACCGCGCTGGGGACCTGCCAGACCGACGTCCCCGCCCGCGCGGGCGAGTCCTGCGTCGACACCAGCTGCGTGCTGGGCACGTTCTGCGACGGCGGGACCTGCAAGGCGCTCTCCTCCCAGGGCGGGGCGTGCAAGGCGAGCGGGGGCTGCCTCAGCCTCCTGACCTGCTCCGAGGGCTCCTGCGTCGTTCCCGGAGAGGAAGGGGCGTCGTGCGGTGACTGCAAGTTCGGGCTCACCTGCGACGCGTCCACCCACAAGTGCGTGGGGCCGCTCCCCTCGGGCGCGACCTGCGTGAGCGCCTCGCAGTGCCAGAGCTTCGACTGCTCGGCGGGGACCTGCTCGTCGGCGTGCACGCTGTAGCGGTGCCAGGAGTCCGGGTGCGGTAGGGTCCGCGCCCATGAAGATCTGGATCGACGCCGACGCCTGCCCGGGCTCCGTCCGCGACATCGTCATCCGCGCCGCCAACCGCCTCTCGGTGGACGCGGTGTTCGTGGCCAACAAGCCCCTGCGGCTGCCGGTCTCGCCCCACGTCTCGACGCGGCAGGTCGCGCAGGGACTGGACGTGGCGGACGGGTTCATCTCGTCCTCGGCGCAGCCGGGGGACCTCGCGGTGACGGCGGACATCCCGCTCGCCGCCGCGCTGGTGGGCAAGGGCGTGGTCACCCTCGATCCGCGCGGGAACCTCTTCGACCCGGAGACGATCGGCGAGGTCCTGGCGATGCGGAACTTCATGCACGAGCTGCGCGAGGGCGGCGTGGAGACGGGCGGCCCCAAGGGGTTCGGCCAGCGCGACACCCAGCAGTTCGCCGCCACGCTCGATCGCGAGCTGGGGCGCCTGGTCCGCCAGCGGTAGCGCGGCCGCGCCCTACTTCCTGCGAGCCCGCCGCAGCAGGGCGCCCCGGTGCTCGTACGAGCCGTTCAGCGGGTCGCGCTTCCGGGCGCAGGCGAAGAAGTGTTCGAAGAAGGCCTCCACCGAGAGCGGCCCCGCGAAGAGGTCGAAGCCGTCCCGCTGCTCCCAGTCGTGGCTGGTGAGGTAGACACGGTCGTCGGAAGCCTTCTGCGCGGCCAGCACCGCCCACGTCGTCCCGTCCGTGGTGAGGAAGGGGACCAGCTTCTTCGCCTCCAGCCGCTGCTCCTTCTTGGCCCGCGCCGCCGCCTCGGGACCGAGCCAGCTCAGCAGGTCCTTCTGCGCCCGGGCGATCTTGGCGGGTGCGAGGAGCGTGCTCTCGGAAGGCTCGTCCTCGGCGGCGCAGAGGACGACCCCCGCTCCGAGCCTCTCGAGGAGCTGCGTGTACGCGACGGGAAGCCGCCCGAACCTCGCCTCGAGACCGGCGAGCGCCTTCGGCGTCACGGGCTCGAGTCCTTCCAGCGGATCGGCGATGACGTCGCCCGGGTCAGCCTCGTCCTCGTCCGTGATCGACGGGAGGTACTTGCTGCGGTACCAGGCCTGGTAGTCAAAGAAGAGCTTCTGGAGTCGGGTCGTCATCGGTGTTCACTCCTTGGCGAACGGCCGCCTCGGCGGGCCGCGCCCGTCAGCGCTGCTTCGCGAGCCAGGACGTCGCGTTGAGGATGAGCACGTCGTTGTCCGCGACCGGGTCGTTCCACCCGTCGTGCAGAACGCCCGGACCAGTCCCGTCATCGGTCGGCGACGAGTCGCCGAGCGCGACCACCCGCCCGCTGCCGAACTGCGCCGTCGCGAGGATCACCTGCGAGGTCCCGGACGCCCCGCGCTTCCAGCCCAGCGCCTGCACCGACGGGTTGACCGCCGGGCTCAGGCTCAAGGTGCTCCCGGCGTACATGCCCATCGCCGCGACGTGCCCCCACGCGCCGTGCAGCACCGGGTTCGCCGGATCGACCCGGAGGTTGCTGCTGGGCGCCTCCCACACGCTGTCGCCCGTGAAGGTGATGCCGAAGGGGTTGCCGCGGCTCAGCGCGAGCTGGTTCCAGACCATCACCGCGTCGAAGCCGTCGTTGTTCCGGTCCGCCCCGCCGTGGTCGGCGATCATGAAGAGGCCGCCCCCGGCGTAGACGAACTGCACCAGGGCGAGCGTCTCGGCCTCGGTGAACAGCACGTTGGGCTCGTTGACCACGAAGACCTGGTACCGCGACAGGTCCTGCGGGTTGTTGGGGTTCCCGTACGTGATCGACCCGCTCGGCGGCAGGGTCTCCAGCGCGAACCGGCCAGAGCGCTGCAGCGCGAACCCCCACGACGAACAGCCGCCGTACCAGTCGCTCTCGACAGTGGGGTTGGCTGGCTGCGGGTAGCGCCCCGAATCGTCGATGACCCAGTCGGCATTGCCGGCCTGCTCGGCCTTGGTGTTGTCGAAGAGGACCCGCGCGACGCCGGTGCCAGCATCCGGCCCGGGCTGTCCGGCGTCCCGTCCCGGCTGCCCCGCGTCAGGTCCCGGGAGGCTCGCGTCGCGGCCCGGCGTGCCCGCATCGCGTCCCGGCCCGGCATCCACCGGGGACGAAGCATCCGGCCCCGCAACCGACGCATCGGGGGGCGTCCCGCCGGCACAGCGGTAGTCCGAGGTGCAGTACGACCCGGAGCAGGTGCCGCAGGAGCGGCCGCAGCCGTCGTCTCCGCACTGCTTGCCCAAACAGGTCCCGGTGCAGAGGAAGCAGTTCCCGCGCTCGAGGTCGCAAGCGGTCCCGGGGCTACAGAGCCCGCAGAGGCTGCCGCACTGGTCCGGCCCGCAGCTCCTGCCCTGGCACTGGCGCCTGCAACTGTCGGGCTCGCAGGTGCCCAGGTCCGGGTCGCAGGAGTACCCGGGCTCGCAGCAGTCCTCGCCGCACGGCGAGAAGTCGGACGGGCAGCTCGAGACGGCTGCGTCCTTCCCCGCTACGCCGGCATCGGGTCCCGGCTCGACGACGACGGGCGAGCCGCACCCGACGAGCATGAGGATCAACGCGAGGCCGGCTGCCTTCTGCATGGGGCATGCGCTCACTGGGCAATGAGGGTGACGTCGTCGAGGTTCACGAAGCCACCAGTCTGGGTCGCGTCGGTCTGCCCATAGACGCGCGTGAAGACCCGGATGGACGCCGCGTTGGCCGGCGCGGGGTCGGTTGTCAGCGTGAGCTCCTGCCACCCCACCCCGTCCGCGGAGAACGTCGAGCCGTAGACCACCCCGACCTGGGCGTTGCTGGCGTCGTGCCACGCGTAGCCCAGGTTCGCGCGTGCGGTCGCGCTGTTGTCCAAGAACCACATGCCAATCCGATAGGTCGTGCCCGTGAGCACCTGGAGCCCCCCGCTGCTGAGCTCCACGAGGTTGTTGGTGGTGCTGTTGCGGGTGAGCTTCGCCGAGTACGTGCCCCCGTGCTTCACGCTCGAGTCCTGGGCAACCAGGATGCCCGATGCGGCGGTCCAGCCCTCGGGCGTGGTGGCGTTCACCCAGCGCTCGAAGTCGCCGGTGAGCGCGACCGGCTCGTTGGCCACCGCGCGCACGTCCACGTCGTCCACCAGCACCGTGCCGCCGGTGGGGAGGTTCTGGGCGTAGACGCGGAGCATCAGCTTCAGGGAGACCGCGCCCGTCGGCGCGGGGGCGCTGTTGACCACCAGTGCCTGCCAGGCCGCCGAGTCCGCGGTGAAGCCGGTGGCGAACTGGGTGGCCAGCACGTTCCCGCTGGCGCCGAGGAACGAGTAGCCGAGGTTGCCCTTGCCGTTCCCGTCCTCGTCGTAGAACCACGCGCTGACCCGGTAGTTGGCGCCCTCCTGCACCGGGATGAGCGTGCCGACCAGCTCGTTCTCGGCATTCACGGTGCTGTTGCGGGTGAGCCGCACCGCGTACGAGCCGCCGTGCCGGTTCGTCGTCTCCTGGGCCACGAGCACGCCCACGCCCGGGGTCCACGAGGTGGCGGACGAGGGCGAGGTCCAGCTCTCGAAGCCGCCGTTCGCCGGGCCCAGCGTGCCGGTGACGAAGCCCTGGAACGAGGCGCTGGTCGCCCCGTTGGCGAGCGGGGTGCCCAGGGTGTCGGTGACGGTCTGGGCCACGCTGACCTGATACGCCTGCCCGGGGGTCTGCACGCTCGTCGTGAGCGCCACCTGGCGCGCGCCGTTCATCGACGCTGCGCTCACCGACAGCCCGGGGATGGTGAAGGCCCCGGGGGACACGGTGGAGGCCTTGATCTGCCGGTCGAAGTTCACCAGCACCCGGGTGGGCGAGGCGGACACCGCCGGGGTGCGGACCCGCGGCGCCGGGCAGGAGACCACGGTGAAGTCGGACTCCCGGTAGCCGGTCGCCTGCGCCTGGGTCTCCGCCCCGCGCGAGACCGCCAGCACGCCCGCCTTGAGCTGCACCGTGCACCCGGCCGCGAGGTCGAGCGAGAGGGCCTGGGCCTGCGGGAGGCGCAGGAAGGGCTGCGGGGCGGTCGGGCTGCCGGCGGTCGCCAGGGGGTACTTCAGGAAGCCCGAGTCCGCCGCCGCCGAGGCCCCCAGCACCCCGCGCAGCGCCACGTACTCGCTCTCGTAGTTGGCCGGTGCGGTGGCCAGGGCGGACACCGAGGAGAGGTCCTGCAGCAGGCCGGCGACCGGGTTGCCGGAGGACTCCTTCAGGTATCCGGTGAGCGCCTGGACCGTGCGCGTGCCCACGAACGCCGCGCTGGCGGGGGAGCCGAGCGCGGTGATGGTGAAGCTGACCCGATCGCCCACTGCTGGCAGCGTCGCGACGTCCTCCACCAGCAGCGCCGGGCCCGCTGCGTCGCCCTGCACGAAGTAGCCCGCCGGCTCGGTCCCGGTGGCCGGGCGGACGTAGGTGACCAGCGCCCCGCTGATGGGCAGCGAGTACGCCATGCCGTCGGGCTGCGACCGCGCCGTGGCGATCTGCTGGCTGACGTTGGTGCTCGCGATGCACGTGTTGGTCGCGGTGTTGCACGTCTTGCCGTCGGTGCAGTCCCCGTTGGTGAGGCAGCCGACGCACACCGGGGTCGCGCCGGTCTTGCACTTGGGGGTGGCACCGGAGCACCCGTAGCTGCCGGTGCAGGCCACGCAGCGGGCCGTGGAGGGTTCGCACGCGGGGGTGGGCGCGAGGCAGTCGGCGTGCATGGTGCACCCCACGCAACGGCCGCCCGTGACGGTGGTGTCGCAGGTCTGGGGAATCACGCAGCCGCGGGCCGAGGTGCAGACCACGCAGCGGCCGGTCGGGTCGCACACCGGAGTCGCCGGGGTGGAGAGGCACTGGGAGTCGAGGCTGCAGCCGCGGCAGACGCCGCCGGGGACGGTGGTGTCGCAGGTCTGGGGCGATGTGCAGCCCTGGGTCGCGTTGCAGATGACGCAGCCCTTCGTGGCCGTGTCGCAGAAGCGGCCCGAGCCGCAGTGCAGGGTGGTGAGGCACTGGACGCAGCGGCCGCCCGCGACGCTGGTGTCGCAGACCTTGCCCTCCGAGGTGCAGCCCTCGACGGCGGTGCAGGCGACGCAGGCATGGGTCGCCGTGTCGCAGACCGGCGTCGCGCCCGAGCAGTTGGCCGAGGAGAGGCAGCCGGTGCAGCGGCCGCCGGGGACGGTGAGGTCGCAGACCAGGCCGGCGGAGCAGCCAGCGCCGGCGGTGCAGGTGACGCACTGCTTCGCCCCCAGATCGCACACCGGGGTGGCTCCCACGCAGTGGGTGTTCGAGGTGCAGGCCACGCAGGTTCGCGTCGAGGTGTCGCAGATGGGGGTCGCCGGGGTCGCGGCGCAGTCGCCGTTGCCATTGCAGCCGCCGGTCGCCCGGCAGACTCCGTCGGTCCCGCAGGTGGTGCCCGAGGCGCAGGTGCCACACACGCCCCCGCAGCCGTTCGGGCCGCACTGCTTCCCGGTGCAGCTGGGCTGGCAGGTGGTGCAGAGGCCGTCGGTCGAGCAGCTCAGGCCGGTCCCGCACACGCCGCAGAGGCTGCCGCAGCCGTCGGGGCCGCACTGCTTGCCCAGGCAGTTCGGCTGGCAGGCGACGCAGCGGCCGTTCGCGCAGCTCGTGCCCGGGCCGCAGACGCCGCAGAGCCCCCCGCAGCCGTCGTCGCCGCAGGAGCGGCCGTCACAGTCCTTCTGGCACTTGGCGACGCAGGTGTCGGTCTTGGGGTCGCACACCTGGCCGCGCACGCAGCAGTCGGAGCCGCAGGGCTTCGCGCAGGTGCTGGCGTCGCGCCCTGCGGGTCCCGCGTCCGGACCGGGATCGCTGGGGGCCGGGGTGCCGCAAGCGGCCAGCGCGAGGAGGACGGGGAGGAGACGCAGTGGGTGCATGGTTTCCGCTCGAGCGAAGGGTGGACTCCCCAGCCCTTAGCAGTTCCAACCGGGCCATTCGAGTGGGAAACCCCGTCCGCCCGCCCAAGCGGGGGTGCGTGCCCTGCGTCAGCCGCGCAGCAGGTGCACTGCCGCGCCCGCGACCGCACCCCCGGCAATGAGCCAGGTGGAGTTGAGCTTGAGCCGGATGAGGAGCGCCGCGCTGACCAGCGCCACCCCTGCGGTGGGGACGTCCACCACGGCAGCGCGGCCGAGCTGGACGGTGACTACGGCCATGAGCGCCAGGGAGGCCACGTTCACCGCGTCGAGGAACCCGCCCGCGAGCGGCGAGCGGCGCAGCCGCGGGATCAGCGGACCGCTGAGCGCCACGAAGACGAAGGCGGGGAGGAAGATGCCCGCGGTCGCCACTGCCGCCCCGGCGGGCCCGGAGAGCAGGTAGCCCACGAAGGTCGCGGTGGTGAACACCGGCCCCGGCGTCACCTGCCCCACGGCGATGGCGTCGATGAGCTGCGCCTCGGTGAGCCAGCGCAAGCGCTCCACCAGGTCGGCGCGCAGGAAGGCCAGGAGCACGTACCCGCTCCCGTAGAGCACCGCGCCGGTCTTGCAGAAGACCCAGAAGAGGTGCGGGAGGGT
>CAZAIE010000083.1:0-9668 GCA_964485035.1 uncultured Myxococcaceae bacterium
CTTGGCGCGGTGCCGGCAACCGATGCCTCGAACGACGATGGACGACGAGGACTCCGATGACCCGTTCCGCCCTGCTCTGCCTGCTCCCGCTCCTCGCCCTGGGCACCGGCTGCGCGACCACGCTCTCCACACTCGACACCGCGCGCCCCACGCCGGTGGGCAAGGTCCGCTTCGACGTCGGCCGCGGCGTGCACCTGCCGGTCGGGTCGATCGTGAAGGGCGCGGCCGCGGCGACGAGCGGCGCGGTCCAGTCGATCCGCGCGGGGAAGGCCACCATCAGCCCCGAGGACGCGGAGCGGCTCTACGAGGCGGGCCTGGCGACGGCCATCAACCTGCCCTCGGACAACCTCGAGTTCATGGTCCGCACCGGGCTGATGGAGGACGTGGACGTGGGCCTGCGCTACTCGGTCACCGCGCTGCGGCTGGACCTGAAGTACCGCTTCTTCCACGCCGGCGTGGACGACCTGGGCAAGAACCACAACCTCTCCATCGGCGTGGGCGTCTCCAAGTACCTCTTCAACAACCCCGTCTTCGAGGCGCTGGAGTACGTGAAGATCGACGACTTCTCGCGCTGGGACGTGGAGGTGCCGCTGCTCTACAGCTGGGAGTACAAGAGCTACTTCGCGTTCTACGGGGGCTTCAAGTACATCTTCACGTCCTTCGAGCTCGACCCGAACCTCTACGAGATCCAGAAGCACGTCTCCAACATGGCGAACATCGCCCCGCTCACCGACTCGGTGCGCTCGAGCATGCACCTCTTCGGCGGCACCATCGGCCTCGCGGGCGGCTGGAAACACGTGTGGATCTACACGGAGCTGACCGCGGGTTACACCTACCTGCGCCCCAGCCTCTACAGCTTCGTGGACGGCAAGAGCCGGCAGCGCAACCTGGACGGCTTCTCGGTCTACCCGGCCATCGGCGTGGTCTGGCGGATCTGAGCCAGGCTCCCCAGGGGCGTCCCCAATCAGAGGCTTTGACAGGTGCGAGGGGCGGACCGGATACTCCCGCGCCGTGATCTGCACCTCCTGCAAGAAGACGGTGAAGGACGGGACGTCCATCTGTCCGCACTGTGACGCCATCCTCGACGACTCCATCCTCGGCGCGGTCCCCGACGGCGACGACAGCGTCGACGACACGCCTCCCCCCGCGCCAAAGCCCAAGGCGAAGCCGAAGGCCCCGACCACCAACATGCGCAAGCCGGCGCGCCGCCCCGCGCCGATCTCCGAGCCCGACCCGGAGCCGGAAGCCGAGCCGAAGGACGAGGCGCCCTCGTTCCAGGACGGCAAGTACAAGAACAAGTACTCGCAATACTGGACCGAGGAGGACGGCGACAAGCCCGCGAAGCCGGCGAAGGTCGCGGCGCCCCCCGCTCGCGAGGGAGGGCTCTCGGTACCGGACCCCGAGGAGGACGGCCCGCCCGGCCCCTCCGACGCGCCCAGCGACCCGCTGCTCTTCCTCAAGGACGCCTGGGCGGGCTTCTTGGCCCTGCACTTCGAGGACAAGCTCACGGTCTCGGCCTGTGCCGGGGCCATCCTCGCCACCTTCATGCCCTGGCGCAGCACGACCGAGGGCGACGAGATGGGGCTTTTGAGCACCGGGTTGTTCACCTTCCTGCTCGACGTGGTGGGCATCACCTCGGTCTGGGCGCGCAAGGTGGGCAAGGTGCCCTCCCTCCCGCGCGGCCGCTTCCCCCTGGCCGCCATCGCCGCGGGCGGGCTCTCGGCGCTGTTCTGCATCGTGGCCGGCATCACCAGCTACGAGCGCGGGGTCGTCGCCGGCAAGACCACCGTCGTCTCCGAACCGGCCTTCGGAGTGTTCCTCGCGCTCATCGCCGCCGCGGGCATCGTGGTCGGCGGCGTGCTGACCCAGAAGCGCGAAAAGTAGCCGTGTTCCCCCAAGTCGGGTGGTAAGGTCCCCGCCTCCCCGCAACAGGAGCCGCAGATGGCCAAGGTCTACGCGAAGGACATCCACGACAAGGACACCGTGAAGACGGTCTTCGTCGTCGCCCGCAAGACGCCGACTACCGCGAAGAACGGCAAGCCGTTCCTGGCCCTGGTCCTGCGCGACAAGACCGGCGAGATCGACGCGCGCGTCTGGGAGCGGGTGGAGGAGCTGGACCCGGTCTTCACCAAGGGCGACTACATCGAGGTCGAGGGCTCGGCGACCACCTTCCAGGGCCGTCCGCAGCTCAAGGTCGACAACGTGGTGAAGGTCGACCCCGCCGGCCTCGACGCCTCGGACTTCGTGGCCCCGCCCAAGGCCGAGCCGGGCGAGCGCTTCATGGGCGCCATCGGCGAGATTCTCGAGCACCTCCACGACCCGCACGTGAAGGCGCTGTGCAAGTCCTTCCTGGCCGACCCGGCGATGATGGCCGACTTCCGGCGCGCGCCCGCAGCCAAGACCATCCACCACGCGCACCACGGCGGCCTCGCCGAGCACACCCTCTCGGTGATGCGGCTGGCGCAGCGGGTGAGCGACCAGTACCCCATGGCCGACCGCGACCTGCTGGTGGCCGGCGCCTTCCTGCACGACCTGGGCAAGCTGCGCGAGCTCGGCTTCGAGCGGCAGACCGAGTACACCGACGAAGGCCGGCTGGTGGGCCACCTGGTCATCGCGGCCGAGTGGATCCACGACCACGCCTCTCGCATCGAGGGCTTCCCCAAGCCGCTGGAGGCGCACCTCAAGCACCTGGTGCTCAGCCACCACGGCTCCATGGAGTTCGGCAGCCCGCGCCTCCCCCAGACCCTGGAGGCGATGCTGCTGCACTACATCGACGAGCTCGACAGCCGCGTCTCGAGCTGGCTCGAGGTGATGCGCCGCGACCCGGGCGAGACCTGGACCGACTTCCAGAAGCTCTACGACCGCCACCTCTACAAGGGCGCCGCGCCCACCGCGAACGGCAAGGCCCCGGTGGAGCGCCGCCACCGCAAGGAGCGACAGGAGAACCGGGAGAAGGACGGCAAGGAGGCCAAGGAGAAGGGCCCCCGCCAGCCGAAGCCCGAGGGCGAGAAGCAGGAGGCTGCGCCCTCCGAGCGGCCCCCCAGGGAGAAGCACGAGCGGACCGACCGCCCCGAGCGCCACGAGGGCGAGCAGCGGGAGCGCAAGGAGCGGGGACCGAAGAAGCCGGAGGAGAAGCTGACCTTCAAGCCCTTCGCCGCGCTGGTCTCCGACGCGCCCCCCGAAGTCGCACCCGCCGCAGAAGCGCCCGCACCGGCCGAGGTGCCCGCGGAGGCGGCAGCTCCCGTCCCGGCCGGGACCGAGGAGCAGCCCAAGAGCTGATTCGCGCAAGCTTTTTTGACTTCGCCGCAAGGGGACTCCTAGAATCCCGCTCCAATAGGACATGGCCGAAACCAAGAAGTTGGGCGAGCGGCTGATCGACGCCGGGCTCATCACCCGGGACGCGTTGACGCAGGCCCTCGACATGCAGAAGACCAACCCCAAGCTCCGGCTGGGGGACTGCCTCCTCGCGATGCGGCTGATCGGCGAGCAGGCGCTCCTGCGCTTCCTGGCGGCCGAGTACCAGACCCGCTACGTCTCGGCGGAGAAGCTCTCCAAGGTCAAGATCGCCACCGAGGTCCTCGACCGCGTCCCGGTGCGGTTCGCCGAGGCGCAGTTCCTGGTCCCCATCCTCTTCGACGCGGAGCGCAAGGCGCTCTCGGTGGTCATGGCCGAGCCGCAGAACCAGGCCGCCATCACCGAGCTGAAGCTGCTGGCGAACCTCAACGAGGTCTTCGTCTTCATCGGCACCCGCTCGGCGGTCCAGGCGGCGATCAAGAAGTTCTATTACGGCGACCCGACTGCGTTCGAGACGCTCGACCCGGCCCCCTCCGTCGCCCGCTCCGAGGCGGTCGCGGTGGCGGCCTTCGTGGAGAGCCACGCCACTCCCAGCAATGCTCGGCTCTCTGCCTCGGCCATCTTCGACGCCAACGCGGGCATGCGGGTCGAGTCGCTGCAGCGCGCGGCCAGCGCAGGGCACCAGGTCACCGTCTCCGGCGGCGTCTCCCCCACCAGCGTCCGCGCCGCGGTGGACGCGGTGCAGCGCTCCTCGCTCACCAGCGACAACGACTTCATCGAGACCCTCAACGTCCTGGTGGGCCTGCTCGAGCTGCGGCGCAAGGACGGCTTCCGGGCGCACTCGGCCGCGGTGGCCAAGCACTCCCGCACCATCGCGCAGCGCATGGGGCTGGAGCACCGCTCGGTCAACCACATCACCATCGCCGCCTACCTCCACGACCTGGGCAAGCGCCCGGACCGCCACTTCACGCTGGTGTCGGTGGCCGAGAAGGAGGACTGGAAGGCCGAGGCGAAGCGCTACTACAAGGCGCCCATCAAGCTCTTCGAGACGGTGCACCTGCCGGTGGAGGTGAACTCCATCCTCGCGCACCTCTTCGAGGCCTACGACGGCTCCGGGTTCCCGCAGGGCATCAAGGGCGACAACATCCCCGCCGGCGCGCGCATCCTCGCCGCGGTGGACGCCTACGAGGACCTCATCAAGAACCCGATGAACGTCTTCGGGAAGGCCTTCGAGAAGTCGAACGCCCTGGACTACATCCAGGAGCGGGTGGGCGTGTTCTTCGACCCCGCAGTCGTGGACCTGATGCTGCAGATCCACACCGGGGAGATGCTGCGCGCGCGGCTCTTGTCCGAGGGGCGGCAGGTGCTGGTCTCGCACGGCGACGAGGGCACGCGCACCGACCTGCGCGACGGGCTCACCAAGCTGGGGCTCATCACCAACACCACCGTGAACCCCGACGGGCTCTACGACGCGCTCCGGCACGGCGAGGCGGACGTCTACATCGCCGAGGTGCCTCCCGGCGCCGAGGACGCGCTGATGCTGGTGGCCTCGCTGCGGCAGGAGCCGGCGACGGTGGGCCTGCCGGTCATCTTCCTCGCCGCCCAGGCGGACGGGGCACTGCAGGACCGCGTCAACGCCCTGCGCCCCGCGGAGCTCATCGTCGGGGAGGTGGACCCAGACCAGATCGCCGCGCGCGCCAAGGCGCTGCTCGACGACCGGCTGGCCAGCGGCGCGCCCGGTCGCCCGGTCTCGGGGCTGCTCGACGAGATGGCGCTGCCGGAGCTGCTCAAGACCATCTCCCAGGCCAAGCGCTCGGGGCGGCTGTTCGTGCGCGGCGCCGGGAAGCAGGGAGAGATCTTCATCGAGACCGGCCGCGTGGTGCACTCGGTCTGCGGCCCGACGAAGGGCGAGGCGGCGTTCGACCAGCTCGCGGAGATCGCCGTCGGCGACTTCACGCTGGACCCGAACTTCCTCATCCTCGAGCAGCAGATGGACAAGGACGTGGACATCCTCCTGCGCGAGTCGGCCGCCCGCCGCAAGCGCGCCGCCGAGGCGCCTGCTCCGCCCGCCGCGCCCATCCGCCGGCAGACCACCCAGCCCGCGGACTCCTAATAGAGGATTGCGAGTTCCGCGCCAGCGGGCATCTCGCAACATCCCGGACCTGCGGGGCTTTTCCGATTCTCTGCCGACCAGGAATCAGGGACTTGGACGACCCCCGACCATCGTGAGGATGGGTCTGGCCTCCCCAAGGACGTCGAGCGGAGCCTCGAAAAGATCGCGGTCGAACACCGAGACGTCGGCTCTGCGCCCTGGCGCGAGCCTCCCGGCTTGGGACTCCTCGAAGACGGCCCAGGCTGCTCCAGTCGTGTAGGCCGCGAGCGCCTCCTCGCGGGTCAGTCGTTGCGGTCCGCTTCGGGAGGTCGCTGCCCAGAGCCCGAGAAGCGGGTCCGGAGGCTCGATGGGGAAGTCGGACCCGAACGCGAGCGGCAGGCCAGCGGAGAGGACTGCGCGCCACGCGTAGGCATGGTCGAGCCGCGCGGACCCGAGTCGGTCCGGGACCCAGCTCGCATCGCTCGTGTGGTGGACAGGCTGCATCGAGGCAACCACGCCGAGCCTTGCCGCGCGGGCGAGGTCCTGCGGGCGGACGACCTGGAGGTGCTCGAGGCGTGGCCGCAGCGCCCTCCTCCCCTCCCCGTCCATCGACTCCAGCGCGTCGAGGGCACGCGCGCAGGCCCGGTCCCCGATGACGTGGCAGGCCAGCTGGAAGCCGCGGGCGGTGACGCGCGCAAAGGCCGCGGCCAGGTCAGTGGGACCCGTGTCCAGGCCGCGGTTGCCCGGCTCGTCCGCGTAGTCCTCGAAGAGCGCTGCGCCTCGCGACCCCAGCGCGCCGTCCAGGAAGAACTTCACCGTCCGCAGCTGCAGGTCGCCGCAGGTCTCGGGGCCCCGGGCGAGGGCCTCCTCGAAGCGCGGCTCACCCCAGCGGGCCATCGCGAAGACGCGGAGCGGGAGCGGTCCTTGGGACTGCAGTCGCACGAGGGCCTCGAAGACGTCCCGGTCCATCCCCGCGTCGTGCACGGCGACCAGCCCGCTCGCGGCGCAGCGCGCGAGGGCCAGGGCGAGCTGCTGCTCGAGCGCCGCAGGACCAGGCTCGGGGATGACCCGCGCGACCTGCTCCATGGCCGCGTCGAGGAGCACGCCCGTGGGCTCGCCGGATGCGTTCCGGACGATGCGCCCGCCTTGCGGGTCCTCGGTGTTTCGATCGATGCCTGCCAATCGCAGGGCGACGCCGTTCACCAGCGCGGCGTGGGCGTCGATGCGCTCCAGGAAGATCGGCGTGGTGGGGACCAGCGCATCCAGCGCCTGGCGGTCGGGCAGGCGTCCGTCGGGAAACAGGTTCTGGTCCCAGCCGCGGCCGCGCAGCCAGGTCCCGGTCGGGTGCGCCGCCAGTCGCTCCCGGACGCGCGAGGCCAGTGCCTCGGGTCCATCCGCTCCGGACAGGTCGAGGTCGGTAGCGAGGCGGCCCAGCAGCACGAGGTGTCCGTGTGCATCCACCAGGCCCGGGACCGCGACGGCGTCCCCGAGGTCGAGCTCGCGCGGGCGGTGCAGCGCGGCGCGCACCTCTCGCGGCGTCCCCAGCGCCAGGATCCGACCGTCCCGGATGCCCAGCGCCTGCACCTGCGGCCGCGCAGGGGCCAGGGTGTGGATCGCTCGGGCGCAGAGCAGCAGGTCGGCCATGGAAGCCTCGGAACAAAGAACCGCGGGGACGCCGGGAAGACCCGACGCCCCCGCGGGGCTCAGCAAGCTACGTCCGGGACGGACTAGTAGTCCATGTCGCCGCCGCCGTAGTCCGGGGCCGGCGCGCCCTTCGCGGGCTTCTTGGGCTTGTCGGCGATGACCGCCTCGGTGGTGAGGAGCAGCGACGCCACGGAGGCGGCGTTCTGCAGCGCGGTGCGCTCCACCTTGGTCGGGTCGATGACGCCGGCCTTCACCAGGTCCTCGAACTTCTCGGTCGCGGCGTTGAAGCCGAACGAGTCCTTGCCCTCGAGGATCTTGTTGATGACCACCGCGCCCTCCCAGCCGGCGTTGGAGGCGATCATGCGGGCGGGGGACTCCAGCGCGCGGCGGATGATGGCGACGCCGCGTGCCTGCGTCTCGGGCAGGTCCTTGCCGGCCTTCTCGAGCGCGGGCAGCGACCGGATGTAGGCCACGCCGCCTCCGGCGACGATGCCCTCCTCGACCGCCGCGCGGGTGGCGTGCAGGGCGTCCTCGACGCGGGCCTTCTTCTCCTTCATCTCCGTCTCGGTCGCCGCGCCGACGTTGATCACCGCGACGCCGCCGACCAGCTTGGCCAGCCGCTCCTGCAGCTTCTCGCGGTCGTAGTCGCTGGTGGTCTCGTCGATCTGCGCGCGGATGGTCTTGATGCGGGCCTGGATGTCGGCCTTCTTGCCCTCGCCGTCGACGATGGTCGTGTTGTCCTTGTCGACGGTGATGCGCTTCGCGCGGCCCAGGTCCTTGAGGGTCAGCTTGTCGAGCTTGATGCCCAGCTCGTCGCTCACCACCTCGCCGCCGGTGAGGATGGCGATGTCCTTGAGCATCTCCTTGCGGCGGTCGCCGAAGCCGGGGGCCTTCACGGCGCAGACGTGCAGCGTGCCGCGCAGCTTGTTCACCACCAGCGTCGCCAGCGCCTCGCCCTCGACGTCCTCCGCGAGGATCAGCAGGGGCTTGCCGCTCTTGGCGACCTGCTCCAGCACGTGGATGAGGTCGGCCATCGCCGAGAGCTTCTTCTCGGTGATGAGGATGTAGGGGTCCTCGAGCACCGCCTCCATCCGGTCGGGGTTGGTCACGAAGTACGGCGAGGAGTAGCCGCGGTCGAACTGCATGCCCTCGACCACGTCGAGCGTCGTCTGCAGGCCCTTGGCCTCCTCGACGGTGATGACGCCCTCCTTGCCCACCTTCTCCATCGCGTCGGCGATGATGTTGCCGATGGTCTCGTCACCGTTGGCGCTGATGATGCCGACCTGGGCGATCTCCTTCTTGTCCTTGGTCTGCTTGGACTGCTTCTTCAGCTCCTCGATGACCACCTCGACGGCCTTGTCGATGCCGCGCTTGAGGTCCATCGGGTTGTGGCCGGCGGCCACCAGCTTCAGCCCCTCCTCGTAGATCGACCGGGCGAGCACGGTCGCGGTGGTGGTGCCGTCGCCGGCCTTGTCGCTGGTCTTGCTGGCGACCTCGCGCACCATCTGCGCGCCCATGTTCTCGAACTTGTCGGCCAAGTCGATCTCCTTGGCCACGGTCACGCCGTCCTTGGTCACCGTCGGCGACCCGAAGGACTTCTCGATGACCACGTTGCGACCCTTGGGCCCGAGCGTGACGGCCACCGCGTCCGCGAGGATCCGAACGCCCCGCAGCACTGCCTCGCGCGCATCCTGATTGAACCAGATCTGCTTGGCTGCCATGGACCACAACCTCCTGAAATTATTGTTTAAAGACACTGCCAACGATGTTGGCACTCCCAACAGGCGAGCGCTAATCTAGCCGCTGATCACAGTCCGTCAAGCAGGGAATCCGGGAGCTTGGGTCACTCGGCGAACTTCACGAGCGCCAGCAGGCGGTCCAAATCGATGGGCTTAGGGAGGAAGAATGCAGCGCCCTTCCGCAAGGACTGGTCCGCCTTCTTCTCGTCGGGGTAGGCGGTGATGAAGATGACCGGCAGCAGCTTGTGGCGCGGGTCGGCCTTGATCATGTCCAGGAAGCCCAGGCCGTCGAGGTGGGGCATCATCAGGTCAGTAATGATCATGTCCATCGGCTGACGCTCGAGGACGTCGAGGGCCTGGAGCGCGTCGCCGGCGGAGAACACCTCGTACCCGTTCTTCTCGAGGTATCGAGAGAGCAGGTTGTTCAGCTCCTGGTCGTCATCGACGATGAGGATTCTCACGGCGGCGGACCATACCAAACTCTCCGGGCCGGCGTCAGGCCCCTGCCCTCTGCTAGGCTGCGACGCCCATGCCCTCCCGAAAAGCGCCCGAGAACCCCCGCCTCGACACGTTGCTGGACCAAATCGACGAGGCCTTCGCCGACGCCGCCCCCGACCGCGCGCTGGCCCTCTCCGAGGAGGCGCTGCTGCTCTCGCCGCGCTCGGTGGACGGGCTGCACTACCGCGCCGCGGCGCTGCGTGAGCTGGGTCGCGTCGAGGACGCCTACGAGGCGTATCTCAAGGCGCTCAAGTCAGCCCCCGACGACCTCGACGTCCTGCGTGGCGCCATCGAGCTGCTGGCCCTGGACTTCGCCGACGACCACGACGCCCTCGACGACGCGCTGGCGCTGTCGGAGCGGGCGCTCAAGCTGGCCCGTGGGACGAAGGATCCCGAGGTCC
>CAZAIE010000083.1:9678-12912 GCA_964485035.1 uncultured Myxococcaceae bacterium
CGCGGGGCTCGCACTGGATGCCCGGGGCGAGTTCAAGCCAGCGCTCTCGGTGCTCGACGAGGCCGTCGCGCTGTCTCCCGAGAACCCGGAGGCGGCGCTCCAGCGCGGCATCGGCCTGTTCCAGCTGCTGCGCCTCGACGAGGCCCAGAAGCAGCTCGAGCGCTGCCTCTCACTCGAGCCGGAGCAGGCGACCGCGCACCACTACCTGGGCCTCATCGCCGAGCGCCGGCGCGACTTGAAGGCCGCCCAGCGCCACTTCGACAAGGCCCGCAAGCTCGCTCCTGACGACTTCCCGAGGCCGGTGGAGCTGTCGGCCCAGGAGTTCGACCAGGCGGTGAAGGACGCCCTGGAGCAACTGCCGGACCGCGTCCGCAAGCACCTGGCGAACGTCACCGTCTCCGTCCGCGACATCCCCAACGACGAGGACCTGGCACCCGCCGACCCTCCGCTCTCGCCGGAGAGCCTGGGCATCTTCATCGGCAACGCCATCACCCAGCGAAGGCTCGACGACCCCATGGCCGACTTCCCGGTGGCCATCGCCCTGTTCCAGAAGAACCTGCAGCGCTCCTGCGCCACCCGCGAGGAGCTGCTCGAGCAGATAGGCGTCACCCTGGTCCATGAGGTTGGCCACCTCCTGGGCCTGGACGAGGAAGACCTCTGGGAACGGGGCCTGGACTAGACCGGGCCCAAGCCCCTGTCCTCGTTTGACATTTCCAGTCCCGACCCAATCCTGTCCAGGCTGGGAATGAAGCACCACCGAGGCTGTTTGGAAGTGCAACAGCCGGAAGCCACCACACGGACAGGGCCCATGTTCGACTTCAGGCAGGACCACGAGACCCGCGCCGAGTTCGAGGAACTGACGCTCGGCCACCTCGACGCGATGTACTCGTCAGCGCTGCGCCTCACCAAGAACCCGCGCGACGCCGAAGACCTGGTCCAGGACGCATACCTGCGCGCCTACCGCTTCTTCGACAAGTTCGAGCGCGGGACCAACGTGAAGGCCTGGCTCTTCAAGATCCTCACGAACACGTTCATCAACCGCTACCGGCGCAACGTGAAGGAGCGCTCGCTGGCGGATGGGACTGAGCGGGACACGGTCAACGCGCGGTTCATGTCGCAGGACGCGACCGAGTTCTCGGCCAACCCCGAGCAATACTTCTTCGACCGCATCGCCGCCGACGACATCATGGAGGCGATCAACGAGCTCCCCCTCGACTTCCGAATGGTCGTCATCCTCGCGGATCTCCAAGAGTTTTCATACAAGGAGATCGCCGAGATCGTAGGTTGCCCGGTGGGCACGGTGATGAGCCGGCTCTTCCGGGGACGCAAGCTGCTGCAGAAGTCGCTGCGCCAGCAGGCTGAGGAGGCCGGGGTCATCGAAGCGGCGGAGCCGACGAACCTGGACGAGTACCGCAAGCGCCGGGCAGATGCGGGCCAGTAACCAGAAGGTTGCCCGAAGGACGCGTGGAGGCCATTCTTGACGGGACGCTGCCATCACCTTCGACGCGAAGACGCCATGAACTGCAAGGACTTCGAGCCCTTCCTGTTTGCCTACGTCGACGGTGAGTTCGAGGGCCCCGAGAAGGCGGCCGCGGACACGCACCTCGCCGAGTGTGAGGCCTGCCGCAACGAGGTCGAGGCCCAGCGGGCGTTCAAGCGCCGCGTCCGTGAAGCAGCCGCCACGCCCTCCTCCGCAAACCCCGGCGCCCCGGCCCACCTGAGGGCAAACCTCGTCGCCGCCCTGGCCAAGGAGCCGGCGCCGTCGAATGTCGTCTTCCTGCGTCCCCGCTTCTTGGTCCCTGCCGCACTCGCCACTGCCGCAAGCGTTGCGGTCATCGCCTACTTCGCCACTGGCCGCACGGCCGACACCTCCTCGCTGGTCCGGGAGTCCATCGCCCACCACCAGATCGACCTGCCGCTGGACGTGCAGGACCCGCAGCTCGCCAACGTGCAGGAGTGGCTGCGCGGCAAGGTGGACTTTGCGCCCTCGCGCATCCCCAACCTGCGACCGGTCTCGCTGCGCGGCGCTCGCCTCTCCAACCTGAACGGCCACCGCGCGGCCTACGTGGTGTACGGCGGCCCGGCGCAGCGCCGGGTGACGCTGCTGGTATTCGACGCCCCGGAGCTGCGCCTGCCCGCCGGCAAGCGCATCGCGAACCGGGACGTGGTGCTGGCCAACCAGCGCGGCTACAACGTCGCGGTCTGGAAGGACCGGGAGATCGCCTACTCGCTGGTGTCCGACCTCGACGAGCAGGACATGCTCCAGCTCATCGCCGGGTCCGCCTCCGAGCGCTGATCGCCGGGCGCTGGCATGACGAGCCCTGGGCGTTCTCCCGGGCTGCGTTGGCCCCGAACCCAGAGCGGAAAACCCTGGGCGATTCGTTGACTCCGCCGATCCGCCCAACTACGATTCGCCACAGTTCACGAAGGGTTGCGCGCGCGCACTGTCGCGCTGCGTCAGATGGGTTCCCTCATCCGGCGGAGACCATGTCCAAGAAGATCGCGATCATCGAGAGCGATTCGTCGTTTGCGCAGAAGCTGAAGGGCGAGTTCGAGGCGAAGGGACTCGCGGTTGCGGACACCGGCGACGGGAAGGCGGCCGTCGACCTCATCAAGCGCGAGAAGCCGGACCTCATCGTCCTCTCCGTGGAGCTGGCTGCCGGGCAGAGCGGCTACATCATCTGCGGCAAGCTCAAGAAGGACGACGATCTCAAGAAGATCCCGGTCATCATCATCGGCAAGGACGCCGATGGCTTCGAGAGCCACAAGCGCCTCAAGGCCCGCGCCGAGGAGTACCTCAAGAAGCCGTTCGAGCCCTCGGTCATCATCGAGAAGATCGGCGCCATCATCGGTCTGCCCGAGCAGGGAACTGACGACCTGGTCTTGGAGGACGAGTCCCTGACGCTGGCGACAGTGGGCGAGGACGAGCCCCTCGTGGCTCCGCCCGAGGGCGAGACCCGCGGCGGTGACCCCGACCTGGACATGCTCGACGCGGCCTTCGGCGACATCAGCGAGGAGCCCGGCAAGGCCGACCTCCTGACCGAGGAGCCGGTCGTCGCTCCGCCCGAGGAGGGCCTGCTGGAGGAGCCGCCGACCATGGAGCCGGAGCTGGAGACGGCGGGCGCCGACGCCGAGGCGGCGGTCGATGGGCTCCAGGTCGAAGAGGAGATCAAGAGCGGTGAGGAGGAGCTGATCCTCGATGCGCTCGAGCCCGAGGAGAGCGCTCCCCCTCCC
>CAZAIE010000084.1:0-12900 GCA_964485035.1 uncultured Myxococcaceae bacterium
CGGCGCTCCGGCGACCTGCAGTCGCTCTGGTTCTCCGCGGTGCGCTCGCTCGCCGACCGGCCCGTGGGGCCGCTACCCTCCTTCATGGCGACGCCGGCCTTCGCGGACCTGCGCCTGGCGAGCGCCATCGCCGGGTTCGGCCAGGTGAAGCACGCGTACGTGCTCATGGCGGGCGACACCTACGGCGAAGGCGGCTGCGAGATCCCCGAGGGCTGGGTCGAGCCGGTGCCGACGGTGCTCGACGCGCTGCTCGAGTACCACCGGCAGGCGGGAGGTCTGGCGCGAGCGGTAGGAGACAAGGAGGGTGAGGCGCACTTCCGGAAGGCCATCGAGATCCTCCAGATCCTGCGGCGCATCGTCGCCGACGAACTCGCGGGACGGGCGTTGACTCGCGAGCAGCGCCAGTTCCTCTCGATGGTCATGGAGGTCCCGCCCTTCAGCTACAGCCCCCACTGCAAGCCGTACTTCGAGGGGTGGTACCGCCACCTCTTCTACTCGCAGGGATTCGAGCGGTCGGAGTTCAGGGAGCCGGGGTTCATCGCCAGCTACTTCACTGGGCCCAAGGGCATCGCCTACGTCGGGGCGCGCGCGCCGCGCATCGGCATCTTCGTCGTCGACAGCGCGGGCCCGGCGCGGGTCGCCGTCGGCCCAGTCGCCGACGTGTACGAGCACCAGGGCGCCTCGGCCGGACCGCTCACCGACGCCGAGGCGGTGGAGCTGAAGGGCACGCGCGCTCCGTGGAGCGAGTCGTTCCGGATCGCGGCCCCTGTGGCTCCCAGGCTGCGCGTGGAGGAGGACGAGGCCGGCGCCTTCAAGATCACCCGGGAAGGAGGCTCGGGGCCCGTGAGCCTGGTCCGGCGCGGCGAGCACCGGGAGGTCCTCGAGACGCTGACCAAGAACGTGGGCGCCACCCCGGTGACCTTCAAGTTCAAGCAGCGGACTGGCGCCGGACTGGAGGTCCGTGTCGGCGACTTCAGCGAGATCCGGATGTGCAGCTCCGACTACCTCTTCTGCGGCGAGTGGACGCTGGGAGGCATGAAGTCCGCGTTCGACACGGGGGAAGAGGAGCCGTCACCCTGAGTCACAGCTACTCGAGGGGCTGATCGACCGGTCCAGGCTGCACGCCCTCTCGGGACCTACCGGACGGCGCCCTGCCGAGGAACTCCTCGATGTGCTGGCGCAGGCGCGTGACGGAGCTGCCGGTCATCCAGAAGTTGTGGAGGTGTCGGCGCAGCTCGGGCTCGGTCATGCCCAGGCGTCGTCCTTCCTCGAAGGCGACCGCGTAGCCTTCGATCTCGGTGGCGCGATCGACGTACGCGAAGCGCGAGTCCCACAGGTCCGCGCCCTCTTCGAGCTGGCGCAGGTGCGTGAGCTCGTGGAGCAGGTCCAGGTAGAGGTCCATCGGCGCCCCGAGCTTGTAGTACAGCCAGCTCAGCTTGATGCAGGGCGTGCGGGTGTCGATGAACGCGTAGCCGGGGAGCAGCGAGATGCACACGCGGGCGCCGGCGAGCAGGGCCTCGCGGGTGGCCGCGTCGGGGGCGATGCGTCGCAGGGCGGGGCTCTCCGCGGCGCGGGGCAAGAGGCTCAGGAACGGGTGGAGCCCGAGCCCCAGCGTGCGGCACACCTCGCCGTAGTCGGGGACCTCAAGGGTTTCTCGGGCGCGCTCGGGCATCGGGGCTCGATGGTAGCGGAGGAGCGGTCCAGCCCCGCACTTCGTTCTCAGCGCGCGTCGAGGGCCTCGCGGAGCTGGGTGGAGAGCGACGAGTGCGTGAACGGCTTCTGGAGAAGGTGCACGCCCTCGTCGAGCACGCCGTGGTGGCCGATCACGTTGGTGGTGAACCCCGACATGAACAGCACCTTCAGCCCGGGCCGCCGTCGCCGGAGCCGTTCGTACAGCTCCCGGCCGTTCATGCCTGGCATCACCACGTCGGTGAGCAGCAGGTGGAGAGGCTCCGTCCGGGCCTCCGCCAGGGCCACGCATTGCTCTACGCCGCGCGCCGACAGCACCTGGTAGCCCAGGCCGCGCAGGAGGGTGCAGGCCAGCCCCCGCACCGCCTCGTCGTCCTCCACCACCAGCACCGTCTCGGTCCCGCGCACCACCTGCTCTGCCTGCTGGCCTGGCTGCACCGCACCGGCGTCGGGCGCCCGCGGCAGGAACACCTTGAAGGTGGTCCCGCACCCCTTCTCGGAGTACACGCAGACCGAGCCCTGGTGCTGCTTGACGATGCCGTAGACCGTCGAGAGCCCGAGGCCGGTTCCCTTGCCGGGGGGCTTGGTGGTGAAGAACGGCTCGAACACCCGGGCCAGGGTCGCCTCGTCCATGCCGACCCCGGTGTCGCTCACCGCCAGCATCACGTAGGGCCCTGGCTGCGCCTCCGGGTGCCGGGCGGTGTACGACTGGTCGAGCTCGAGGTCTGCGGCCTCGATGGCCAGCACCCCGCCCGCCGGCATGGCGTCCTGTGCGTTGACCGAGAGGTTCATCAGGATCTGCTCGATCTGCCCCGCGTCTGCGCGCACCAGGCCCAGCGCCGCGGGCAGGCGGATCTCGATCGACACGCTCTCCTGGATGGTGCGGCGGAGCATGGCCGCGCACCGGCGGACGATGTCGCCGAGGTTGACCGGCTTCAGCTGCACGACCTGCTTCCGGCTGAGGGTCAGCAGCTGCTGGACCAGCTCCCGGGCGCGCCTCGCGGCCCGCAAGATCTCCTCGATGTGGCCCTGCACCGTGTTGTCGCCCGGCGGCTGCTCCTGTTGCGGGTTCTCCAGCGGCAGCAGGTCCAGCTGCAACAGCTCCGCGTAGCTCATGATGGGGGTCAGCAGGTTGTTGAAGTCGTGGGCCACCCCGCCCGCCAGCAGGCCCACGGTCTCCATCTTCTGGGACTGCAGGAGTTGCTGCTCGAGCTTCTTCTCGACGGTGATGTCGCGACCGATGCCCACGAACCCAGTGAGCACGCCGTCCTCGCTGCGCCGCGCGCCGATGGTGAGCGCCACGGTGAGGCGGGTCCCGTCGCGGCGCACGTAGGTCCACTCGCGGGTCTCGGTCTCCCCCTGGCGCGCCTTCTCGACAAACACCCCGAAGCCCGGTTCGAGGCCCAGCTCCTGCGCTCGCGCCGCGACCTCGCTCGGGTCGTGGAACCGCAGCGGGGTGGCCCGGTCCACCAGCTCCTCCGCGCGGTACCCCAGCATCCGCTGGGCGCCCTCGTTCATCACCTTGATGACCCCCTCGGGGTCGGTGGCGATGATCGAGAGGTGGGTGGCCGCGCGCAGCACCGAGGCGAAGCGCTCGTTGGCCAGGCGCATCGCCTCCTCGGTCCGCTTGCGCTCGCTGATGTCCTCCACCACGGAGATGAAGTTCGCGGGCTGGCCAGCACGGTCGTGGACCAACGCCACGGTCAGGTTGATCCAGACCAGCGAGCCGTCCTTGCGGACATACCGCTTCTCCATGCTGTAGGTGGAGATGTCCCCCGCCAGCATGCGGTGGACGTACTCGAGGTCGGCGTCCAGGTCGTCGGGGTAGGTGATGTCCTGGAAGGTCTTCTGGAGCAGCTCCTCCTGGGAGTACCCGACGATGTCGCAGAGCTTCTGGTTGACCCGCAGCCAGTGTCCGTCCGGGGCGACGTGTGCGAGGCCCACCGCAGCCTGCTCGAAGGTGGAGCGGAAGCGCTCCTCGTTCTCCTGCAGCTCCCGCAGGAAGAGGAGCGCGCTGAGCCCGTCGCTCATGCGCCGGGCGATCTCCTTGAAGAGCCGCTTCTCCTCCCCGGTCCAGACGCGCGGTCGCGAGCACTGGTGCATGCCGAACACCCAGGGCGGTCCCAACCGGGGGTGGAGGGCGGTGAACATCTGGGACTGGACCCCGAACTGCGGGGCTGTGGTCACTGGTCGGTCGGTCCCGGCGGTGTAGGTCACCGGCTCGTTGGAGGCCAGGGCCTCGCGGAGGTTCTGCGCCTCGCCGGGGGAGACCGGGATGTCCACGTCGAGGTCCTTGGCCCCCGGATACTCGGGCCGGGTGACCTCCACCGGCACCCGGAAGGAGGGCGCCTCCGGGTCGCACGGGTAGAGGAGCCAGGTGCGGTCGCATTGGAAGGTCGCTTGCGTCTCGCGGGCGATGCTCCACAGCAGCTGCGAGGCGTCGTTCGCCTGCCGGACCGCCTGGTCCACCCGCTCCAGGGCTTCCAGGAAGCGGATGTGCTCCTGCCGCTCCTGCTCCGCCCGCTTGCGCTCGGTGATGTCGCGGACCGACTCGATGGCCCCGATCCGATTCCCTTCGGCGTCCAGCAGCGGCGAGGCGGTGACCCACAGGTGGGCGCCCTTCCCTCCGAACACCGAGGGGACGAACACCTCGGCGAAGAGCGTGTCGCCCTGCTTGTGGACGTAGTCGTACCGGGCCCGGAAGTCGGCATCGTCCGAGTCGACGAGGTCGATGAGGATTGGCCGGCGCTCCCCGTACCAGGGCAGGGCGTAGGCGTAGTCTCCCTGGCCCAGGATGTCCGCCTTGCGGGTGCCGGTCATCTCCTCGATGGCCCGGTTCCAGGCGATGACCCGCTTGTCGCGGTCGATGACGAAGGTGGCGTCGGGGAGGAAGTCGATGATGTGCGAGAGCCGCTCGTGGGCGGCGCGCAGCGCGGCCTCGGCCCGCTTGCTCTCGGTGATGTCGGTCAGCATCCCGAACGAGCCGCAGAATCGGCGCTCGGCGTCGAAGCGGGGGGCCGCGGCGATGCTGGTCCACAGGGTGGTGCCATCCTTGCGGCGGAACTGGCGCTCGTATCGCTCGGCGAGTCCCTGCTGACGGGACGCCATCCTCCGCAGGTGATCGGGGAGCTCCTCTTCGGGGATGAAGGAGTCCAGGACCCGGCCCTGCATCTCCACGGCCTCGAACCCCAGCATCGAGGCGAGCCGGGCGTTGACGAAGGTGGTCCGGCGGTGCTCGTCGATCACCCAGATTCCCTCGTTGGCGGTGTCGACGATCTGGCGGTAGCGCTCCTCGCTCTGCCGCAGCGCCGCCTCGGTCTGCTTGCGGTTGGTGATGTCCTGGACATACCCAAGGTAATGAGTGACGGCGCCCTGGGCGTCGCGCAGGACGGTCGTGAAGTCGTACAGCCAGCGGTACTCGCCGTTCACGCGACGGAGCCGGTACTCCTGCTCGAAGATGGGGTCCCCCGCGAGAGTGTGCTCGGTGACCTCGCGCGCCACTCGCTCCAGGTCGTCAGGGTGTACCAGCGCGGAGAAGGGGGGCGTGCCGCTCAGCAGCGCCTCCGGGCGATAGCCGAGCTGTTCTTGGACGTTCGGGGAGACGTACTCCACGGGCCACCCCTCCGCCGCGCGCCACTTGAACACCACCGTCGGGCCGCCGACGAAGATGCGCCGCTCTTCGAGCAGCGTGGCCTCCGCCCGCTTCCGGTCGGTGATGTCGCGGTTGCTGAACCGCTTCCCCTGCGGCGTCCCGTCCGCGCGGAACGCCGGCTGACAGACGCAGCCAATCCAGCGCACCCCGCCGTCCCTGTGGACGATGCGGAACTCCACCTCCTGCCCGCTCTGGTCCGGCCGGTGGCCCTCCATCCGGGGGCGATCGTCCGGGTGGATGATCTCCTCCAGCAGGCCGGGGCGCGTCAGGAATTCTTGGCGGTCGTAGCCGGTGATGTGCAGGCAGGAGGGCGACATGTAGAGCAGGCGCCCGTCCTGCGCCCGCAGGTACTCCCAGTCGCTGGTCGACTCGGCGACCGTGCGGTGGAGTTCCTCGCTCTCCTGCAGTGCCTGCAGGCGCGCGTGGTCTGCGCCCTGGTCTCGAAAGACCAGCACCAGCCCGCTGATGGTCCCTGTGGCGGCGACGACGGGGGAGCCGCAGCCGGCGATGGCTCGCAGACCCCCGTCCCGGGTGAGGACGGTGCCGCTCAGCTCCACCGTGCGGCCTTCGCGCAGGATCTGGCGAGCCGGGTTCTCCAGCCTGGTTGGCGATCGCGCGTCGACCAGGAGCACCTCGTCGAGGGGCCTCCCCACGGCCTCGGCCTCCGGCCACTCGAGGAGGCGGCTGGCGGCGGGGTTCATCCGCGTGATCCGGGCCTCGAGGTCGGCAGCCAGGACGGCCTCGCCGATGCTATCGAGCGTTGCGCGCAGCTCCTCCAGCGCCAGATGCGGGTCCCGCCCGGAAGTTCCGCCTGTGCCCCTGGGTACGGGCTCCATGGCCGCCTCCATGCTGGAAGCCGACTCTGCCCTTCCACCGTCCGTCTCTACGCTCCCGCGGTCAATCCTGGGTCGGGACTGGGGGCAGACGGGCGGCCGCTGCCCGACCAATGTCAAGCGGAGCTCTCGAACGCCCCCCGTCCCGCACCCTCCTGGGGGCTCCAGCATGTGCTCGTGCGCCATGGCCACCGTGCCGGCGCAGCGACTGCAGCGGACTCCCTCTACGCCCACGCAAAGCGAGGCGCTGTTTCGGAGTCGGGGCTTGGTTTCGCTCGGGTTCTAGAAGTAGCTCCCGAAGGCGAGCTCGAACAGGAACGGGTCTTCGCCCGGGAGCCGGGTGAGCGGAATGCCCCACTCGATGCGGAGCGGGCCGATGGGCGAGAACCAGCGGACTCCCAGGCCCACCGAGTGGACCAGGTTCAGCGGCCCGGCGTGGGGTTGGCTGGCGAAGAAGTCCTGCGCTTTCGACCAGAAATTCCCCGCGTCGTAGAAGACGACGCCGCGGAGACCGAACCAGTCGAGGATGGGGAACACGAGCTCGAAGTTGAACAGCAGTTGCTTGTTACCGGCGAGCGCGATGGCAACCACACGCGAATCGGGCGACTCCGACCCGCCCACGAACACCGTGGGCTCGTGGTGCAGGGGGTAGTCGTGCACGGTGTGGCTGCCCGACGGAGGGAAGAAGAGCTTGTTGATGGGCAGGTGGTCGTCGAGGTCGTTGATGTAGCCGAGCGAGCCCTGCGCCGCGAAGACGATTCTCCAGAAGAGCGGGAAGTACCACCGGGTGTTGGCGTCGAAGCGCAGGTAGCGGAACGACGCGCCGAGCCACTCGGGCGAGTACTCCAGGGAGACCGACTGGTAGTTGCCTGCGGTCGGGAACAGGCGGTTGTCGCGCTGGTCCCAGGTGAGCGTCAGGAGCAGCGAGCTGGACAGGCCATTCCGGCCCCTGGAGGCGAGCAGGATGCCGGTCTCGCTGGAGGAGCCTCCGCGTTCGATCTCCTCCACCTGGATTCCGTAGCCCACTTGCAGCGTCAGCTCGGGGGTGAGGTGGTAGCCGAAGGTGAGGTCCCCCGCATTCGAGCGCCAGAGAAGCCCGTAGTCGAGGTCCTGGTGGGAGTAGTGGAGGCTCCCGAGCCAGTCGCTATCGAAGAGGTGAGGGTCGACGAAGGACAGCTGCAGTGCGGTGCGAAGCGAGCCGAGCTCTACCGCGAGTGACGCGGTCTGACCCCTGCCGAAGAGGTTGCTCTGGCTGACCTGGGTCGTGAGCAGGAAGCTCTCGAGGGAGCTGAGGTCCAGGGTCGTCTCGACCGTTCCGGTAGGCCGCTCGACGACGTGGACGATGACCACGACCTGGTTGTCGGCCGAGCCGCGCCTCGCCGACGCGTCCACCCGCGCGAAGAGGCCGAGTGCGGCGACCCGTCGCCGGCTCGCCTCCAGGCTGCCGGCATCGAACGGATCGCCTTCGAAGATCCCGAGCTCCCGGCGGATGACGCTGTCGCGGGTCATCTGGTTGCCGGTGATCTCGATGCGCTCGATGTGGAGCTGCGCGTCCTTCTCGACCGCGACGAGCGGCGTGGCGGGGGCGACCTCCTCTTCGCTGGCGAGGGCGCGTTGCGGAGTGGCCAGCAGCCCGAGCGCGAGGACGAGCACCAGGAAGCGGGAGAAACGGATCGTGGAGAAGGGCTCGACGGAGACGGACATGGGGCGCGCTGTATATCTCGGCGGCACGGTGCGTGCGAGTGCTCCAGCGAGGAAGCTGTTCTGCAGCCCTGGTCACGGACCGAGCGGGGCGCGGGCGGCTTCCCGCCCTGCATGCACCAGACGATCGACCGCGTGTTCTGGATTCCCACGAGGGGATTCCGGGAGAGGAGGACGAGATCCGCTCGTCGGCGAGCAACTCAAATTCCTGGTGCCGAGGGTGCGGGCATCGACGTACACCTTGTCTCCGCCGATCAAGTAGGCGCGCTTCTCCGTGTCCTGCTCGGACTCGAACAGGTACGCGCGCTCCTTCTTCTTGGCTTGAATCGAGGCGAGCCTGCCTGCTCGGGAGGCCGCGCTGTATATCTCGGCGGCACGGTGCGTGCGCGCGAGCGCTTGCGACGGTCGCTCCAGGAGGGAGAAGGCATGGCGGCGTTCGATCTGCGTGGCACGCATCTCCCCTGGGCGGGGCTGTGCTGTCTGCTGGCGTCGGCATCGGCTTCGGCCCAACCCATTCGCTACAAGGTCTCGGGAGAGGGAGTCGCTCTGCGCGAACAAGCCTTCGTGCTCGACGTCCCGGCTCGCAGTCATGGCGACGAGGCTGCTCTCGCGAGGGCGCGCTTGCGCGGCAAGCTGCGGTTCGAGAACACGCGCGACCAGGCAGGAACGCTCGTCCTCGAGGTCCGCCAGGAGGAGCGGACCTCCTTCGCCTACGAGCCCCGAGGGCACCTCGCGTGTTTCTCCGAGGACGAGAGTCGGCCTGAGGAAGGCATCCGCCTCCTGGCCTTCGTTCGCGGAAGGGAGCTGGGCCGCACCAAGGACGAGGCGGGCTCCATCTGCGCGAGGCTGGGGCCTCCCTCCGCGCTGGCGAAGGGGGGACGGCTGAAGGGCCGGGACGATCTGCTCGCGCGGCACTCGGTGAGCACGGGCGGAAGGGCTGGGAAGCCTACGGTGGCGCGCTGGGAAGCCAAGGTGGAGGGATGCGGGGCGAAGCCCGAGGAGGGCGTCGCTTGCTCGGTGCAGGTCGCCCAGGTGGCCGAGTACCGGTTCGAGGTGGGCGCCAGGTCGGCGCTCGTCCTGGAGGTCCTCGACGCGCATCCGCTGCAGGAGAAGAAGACCTGCTGCCAGCGCACCTTCGAGGGCAGCTTCGCACCGGCGGACACGGAGGTCTCGGGACGTCTGTACTACGCGATGACCGCGCCGATGCTCTCGCGGTGTCGCGCGGTGGGCTGGTCCGGAGGCCATCGCACTGGCGCCTGGGAGGTCTTCGAGTCGGGCCCGGCGAACGGCGACGGCGAGGCCGGTCTCTCGGTCCTCGAGGTCGCGTGCGACGTGGACGATGGAGACCACGTCGACCACTGGACGACCCGCGAGTCGACCGCGGTGGTCGGGGCGTCATCGTCCGTGCTGCCGTCGAGGAATGCTCAGCAGGCCGACAGTCCTTTCCTGGCCAAGGCGCTGTCCGACGGCAGCATGACTCCCTGGTGCTCCGCGGCAGTCGCCAAGCCGGCAGAGTGGGTCGAGTTGACGCTCGGAGAGGACGTCGCGGCGCTCGCGCTCGCGCTCGGGGAGGGGCCCCGCCAGTACTACGGTGCGGGCGTCCGAGCGCCCCTCTCTGCCACGGAAGCCCAACAAGAGACCTGGCGTGAGCCGACACGACTCGAAATCGTCCCGGCAGCTGGCGGGCCCGCAGCAGCGGTGCTGGAGATCCCCAAGGGGGCGCGGGGATTGGCCAAGTCCGTCGCGCTGGCCAAGGGCCCGTGGCGTGTCGTGGTTGCGGGAATGTCGAAGGGCAGCGGCCCCGTCTGCATCGGCGAGTTGGACCTGGTGCCGGTGAAGGACCGGAAGGTGCTGGAGAGCGCCGCGCTCCTGAGAGAGCTGCTCGGTCCCTGAGGAGCCCCGCTCAGCTCGCCTCGGCCCACCGCAGCACGTCCGCGAACCGGTGCGCCTCGAGCGAGCCGAAGAGCGCGTGCTTGCCCAGCTTCGCCCGCGTGAGCGCCGGGCTGGTGAGCCCGCACAGGAACCGCGCCACCTGCCGTGCCTCGCCCAGCGCGTCGGGGTGCTTCGTGCGCAGGGCCGAGACCTGCTCTCTGAGCCCGGGATCGATCGGCGGGGGCGGGGTCGCCGCGGGCAGAGTCTGTCGGCCGTCGAGGCAGTGGCTGCAGTGGCCGCACGGTCCCTCGCGCCGCTCTCCGAAGTGACCGACCAGCGCGTTCACCTGGCAGCCGTCCCGGCCGATCAGCTCCACCACCTGCTGCAGCCGCTGCTGCTCGTTGCGCTCGCGGGTCTCGAAGCGGCGCACCAGCTCGTCGACCAGCGCCTGCTCGTCCTCCTCGGCGCGCAGCCGCGTGTAGCGCTGGCGCACGTCGGAGACCCGCAGCTCGATGAGCCCCTTCTCGTGCAGGTGCTCGAGCGCGCGCACGATGCGGCCCCGGTTCTCCTTCAGCTCGGAGGCGACGCGCGCCGGATCCAGCGAGAGCCAGATGCGCCCCTGCTTCGCCTTGCCCAGCACCCGGCCCAGGAACTGCCCGCGCTCGCCGGGGAACCGCGCCAGCAGGCCGGGGAGGGGCTCGCGGGGCTGCAGCTCGTAGCCCGCGTAGTACGGCGTCCCCTGGCGCAGCACGCTCAGGAGCTCGAGGTAGGTGAGCGCGGTCTTCAGCACCAGCGGTCGCAGGTCGTGGCGCGTCGAGAGCGCGAACTGCGCCACGTCGAAGGCCTGGCCGGACCCCAGGATCTCGCGGACGAAGCCCTGCAGCGCGGCGCGCGTGGGCGTGTCGCCGTAGGCGAAGTTCTCGAGGACCGGGAGGTCGTCGGCACAGGCCAGCAGCTCCACTACCGAGGGAGCGCCGTCGCGCCCGGCCCGGCCGATCTCCTGGCTGTACGACTCCAGGCTCTTGGGCAGGTTGTAGTGGTAGACGAAGCGCACGTTGGCCTTGTCGATGCCCATCCCGAAGGCGATGGTCGCGACCACCACCCGCGAGTCGCCGGCGCGCCACCAGTCCTGCACGGCGGTGCGGTCCTCGGCCTCCATTCCTGCGTGGTAGGCCCGCGCTTCGATCCCCGCGGAGGAGAGCTGCTCGGCCACGCGCTCGGCGGTCTTCTGCAGCGTCACGTAGACGATGGTCGTGCCCCGTGGGCGCTCGGTCAGGCGACGCAGGAGCAGCGCGTCGCGGGCGTCGGCGCGCACCGGCGTCGTGCGCAGCTCGAGGTTGGGCCGGTAGAAGCCGGTGACCACGGCGGCCTCGGGCGGGATGCCGAAGCCCTCGCAGACGCTGCGGGCCACGGCAGGCGTGGCGGTAGCGGTGAGCGCGAGCACCCGCTCCGCCTTCAGCTCGCGGGCGAGCTGGGCCAGCTTCAGGTAGTCGGGGCGGAAGTTGTGTCCCCACTCCGAGATGCAGTGCGCCTCGTCCACGGCGAAGAGCGAGATGCGGATCTCGCGCAAGAGTCCCAGGAAGCGCTCGTTGTTGAAGCGCTCCGGCGCGACCATGAGGATCTTCAGCGTCCCCGCGCGGATCCGGTCCACCACCTCGCGCGAGGCCTCCTCCCCGAGCGAGGAGTCGAGCCGCGCCGCGGCAATCCCCCGCGAGGCCAGGAAGTCGAGCTGGTCCTTCATCAGCGCGATGAGCGGTGAGACGACCAGGGTCAGTCCGGGAAGCGCCAGCGCGGGGAGCTGGTAGCAGAGCGACTTGCCGGCGCCGGTGGGGAAGACGGCGAGCGCCGCGTGGTGCTCGCGCAAGGCGGCGATGACCTCGCGCTGTCCAGGGCGGAACGAGCCAAAGCCGAAGTGGTCGGACAGCATGCCGTCGAGGGTGCGGGGAGCCATGCGCGGAAGCTCGCTTGCCGCAGGGTGGGATGCAAGCACGCTGGCTCGCGTGGACCCACGGACGCTCGGCGCGCGAGGTGTACGCTCATTCCTTCCCCGAGGTCGTCATGTTCCATCGACAGCCGCTCGACTCCCGACGTGCCTCCGTCCTGCGTCTTGGGGTGCTGGGCTTGGCTCTGATGTCCCTCGGTGCCTGCTAGTGCTCGACGCCCTCGACCCCCGACGCGGCGATCGGAGCGCACGACGCTGCTCACGCCTCGGCCGACGCGGCGCTGCCCGCCGCCGACGCCGACGCCGGGCGCGACGACTCGGGATGGTCGCTCGACGCCAGCGGGTCCGGTGCCGCGGACGCTGGTGGGCGGGACGTGGGGTGGCGAGCCGACGCTGGCGTCCCCGACGCCGGGCCCAGCCGCTGCGAAGCCGCGTGCCTCGCGGTCGGCGGCTGCGTGACGCACCCGGGGACTGGCCAGTGCGTGGAGTGCCTGACCTCCGCGGACTGCGCCTCGAACCCGGCGGCGCTGGGGAATGTCTGCGACGAGCAGCTCTCGACCTGCCGGTGCGCGAGCGACGCGGAGTGCAGCGGCAAGACCGCGGGCCCGGTGTGCAGCGCGCAGGGAAGCTGCGGTTGCCAGTCCGACGAGGGCTGTCTTGCCCCCTTCACCCGCTGCGGGGTCGCCGAGGGAGGGACGGGCTCCGTCTGCCAGCGGCCCTGCTCCGGACCCGGGGACTGTGCCTCCGGCGCGCAGTGCCACGACGGCCGCTGCACGCTCTGTGTGGACGATGGCGACTGCGCGCCACGTCACTGCAGCCAGTCGCTCGGCCGTTGCGTGCCCTGCACCGAGGAGCTGCACTGCGCCGCGAGCGCGACCAACCCGCACTGCGACCGCGCCTCCGGCGACTGCGCGACCTGCACTGCCGATGCGCACTGCCCCGAGCTGCGCCCGTTCTGCGCCCGCTGGCGGGGTGGCAGCGGCTGCATGGCGTGCCTCACCGACCTGCACTGCGCCGGGTCCTGGGTGGGAGGGCGCTGCACGCCCGAGTCCACCTGCGGCTGCACCGTGGAGGCAGATTGCTCCGGTCCCGAGACCGCAGGGAAGGCGTGCATGGGCGGAGTGCCCGCCCGCTGTGGCTGCAGGACCGGCGCGGACTGCGTGTCGAGCCCGCGCGGCCCCACCTGCAGCACGGCGCTGAAGCAGTGCACC
>CAZAIE010000085.1:0-12863 GCA_964485035.1 uncultured Myxococcaceae bacterium
CCAGTACGGCCCGGAGGCCCCAGGACAGCCGCTCGTGGAACTCGAGACTCTCGGCAGTGGCGTGCACGCGGACCATCGGCGCGGAGCCTACTTCACCCCGGCCGGAGTCGGAGCCCGCAGGCTGATGCCGACGCCGGGAGGACGCGAATCCGCTGTGGAGGCTCGTACGAGCTCGTCCCGGTCCTAGCCGAGCGCAGCGGCGATCGCGCTTGCGACCTCGTGGGCAGTCCGCTCGTCGTCAGGGTAGTCGAGCTCGCGATACACCTCGGCCAGCTTGCCGACCTTGCTGATGCCGAGCTCGTCGCCCGCGAGGATCGCGACGTGCGCGAGGAAGAACAGGCTGTAGGCGCGATCGACCGCCGCGATGTCGCGCGCGGTGAGCGCCCACGCCCTGTCGGTGAACGCAAAGTAGCGAGGCACGATCTCAAGGACGCGATCCCGGTGCCGGTCGAGCGCCTCGTGGAGCGCAGCCGTCGTCGCGAGCCCGGAGAGGCGCAGCATGCGCACGAGGTACTGCGGGAAGAAGAGGCGCCCCGACAATGGCTTTCCGAGCAAGGCGGCCAGCTTCTCGTCGAGCGTGCGCACGGCGACGCTCACCACTCGTTGCGCGGAGGAACCTCCGTCGACCCGACCTCTACCCGAGAGACCGTCAAGACTCCGCCGGCCATGGAGCCATGGCCGCGATTCTGTGAATCAAAGACGCCTTCGATCAATCCGTAGGCGTGGTCAACCAGCCTTTCGACAATCCCCATCCGAGGCAAAGCGAAGGCCTAGGCTATTGACGTGCAATGCAGCCAGTCGACCCGCTGCAATTAGATGGCTTCGCCTTCGTAGTCACATGAAACAAATCCAATAAGGCGCACCATCTTTCCCTGAAGGCCGACCTCACTGGCGCGCCGCGGACCGCCGCAGGTAGAGCACCACCTTCGTCTTCTCCACGCGCCGCTCCTCGAAGCCCGCCGCGGCCGGGTCGGCGACGAAGGCCTGGAAGCCGGGGTCCGAGCGGTAGGCGTCGCGCAGGAGCGGGTCCGCTGCGACGACGTCGGGGGAGCGCGTCGCCAGGCACTCGCTGAACGGCCGGCATTCCACGTGGCGCAGGCGGCGGTGCTCGAGCCCGGCGAGCACGGCGCGTCCGAGGTTCGGCTCCAGGATCGTCACGGGGCCAGCGAGCCTTGCGCTGACGAGGCTGCGGACGGTGGCGAGGTTGGGCTGGGCACCGCGAGGGGCGTCGGCAGCCCGGACGAGGATCGCGCCGACGAACAGCGCGATCCCCGCGGCCGACCAGACCGGGAAGGTGGGCCAACTGCGCGCCTTGGCGACGGCGTACGCGGTCGCGACTCCGAGCACGGAGATGGTCCCGACGAAGTAGTGGGAGCGCGGGAAGACGAGGAGCGTGGAGACCAGCGCCGGCACCAGGGTCGCCAGTCCCACGACGGCGATCGGCCAGCCCCTCCCGTCACGGAACGCTCGCCGCACCCCGACCCCCGCGCCGACGCAGAGCACGAGGAAGAGGACGATCCCCGGCCAGGCGGTGAGCGGACGCAGGATGGGCCGCGCGCCGAAGCTCGCGTCCGCAGGTGCCGCGCGCAGGTTCTGGCCCAGGTGCCAGGCGAAGGCGCCAGGGTTGTGCCGCAGGGCCTGGAAGGCGGAGGTCGCGTCCCCGAAGTCGGCGCGCACCAGCCGCTCCCAGTTGTTCCACGGATCGACGCGGAGGTTGCGCGCGCTCACGACGTTCAGCGCGTAGTGCTGCCCGAAGGCCATGAAGGACCGACCGCCGCCGAAGGGGGCTCCGAAGACCAGCCAGAGCCCCAGCAGGACCGCCACCGGCAGCGCCGGTCCGTCCACCCGGCGCCAGGCCGGAGCACCGGTCTCTGGCGCACGCTCCTTCACCACGGCCGCGAGCGCCGCCGCGAAGCAGAGCCCGAAACCCAGGAGCAGCTCCGGGCGCACGTACACCGCGAGGGCCAGGACCGCCGCCGCGACCGACAGCCCGCGCGCCCGAGAGGGGTGATGCAGCGCCGCGGCGAGCGCCGCGAGGGTGAGCGCTCCGGAGAGCAGGGTGACGTACGGCCAGATCTCGAAGAGCGCGAGCTGGGAGGCGAGGCAGACCGAGATGGCGACTCCGAACCAGCCGATCCCGAGGCCCCGCAGTGCCGCCGCGAAGGCGAGGAGGTTCGCGAGCATGAGCAGCGCCCAGCTCCCGAAGTAGAGGACGAGCGGGTCGCGGAAGACGAGCGAAGCCGCGGAGTACCAGAGCGCGTAGAGCGGCGAGCCCTCGGCGGCGGGCGGACCGGAGCGGAAGAGCGACAGGCCGGCCGCGAGATAGGCGACCTCGTCTTCGAACATCACGTCGATGGACCGGCTGCGCCAGAGCGTCTGGACCAGCACCAGCGCCACGCCGAGCACGCCGAGCGCGACAGGTCCCCACCACTTCGGCACCGCACTGGATCGCTGGCGCTTCATCGCACCCCCGTGGCGAATCCTGTCACGCGGGGGAGTGCTCGCGGAAGCCGGCCTCTGGCGGAACGCCAATGCGTGCGCGAGGTTGGACCCCGGCCTGCGGCGCGGAGCAGTACTGCGACACCGCAGTTGGCGCCTGCAAGCCAGTGCCGATCTGCACCCCAGCCTGCAAAAGTGACCAGTACTGCAGCTTCTGACGGATCGGACGTCCGGCCGTCTGGGATCTGCGGCATTGGGCGCCAAGGACGAGCAAGGCGCCCATGCCGCGACCTCCGGGCATGGCCGCGCGCGACCCCGGACGATTGCCCCAGACGTTCGGGGCTGACCGAGGTCACCTGCAGCAACGCACCGCATTCCACCCGCGTCCGCTACATTGCCGCCCATGCGCAGCTCCGCCGCCACCCGCAGGGTCGAGTCCGGCCTGGGCCTCAGCCAGTCCACGGCCGACGCAGTGGTGCGCCTGCTCGACGCGCTGGTCCCGGTGGCCCTCGCCCGGCTGCTCATCCGGGTCGCCCTCTGGCTCTGGGGCCGCCCCTCCCGCGAGCGCCTCGACCGCTTCTGGCACGAGCACCTGCTCTGCGAGGAGAAGGCCCGCGACGGCGCCAACCAGGGGCTCTTCCTGCGCACCTTCCACCGCCGGCTGCTGGGGTCGCAGAGCTTCGAGGCGCTCGCCGTCCAGCTGTCCCAGCCCGGCCCCGCCCTCGTCGCGGGGGTCGAGGCCTTCGTCCGCGCGATGGTCCTCGCCGCCGTGCGCCACTACCTCCTCGAGAGCCGAGGCGGCCCGCCGCCGCTCTCGGAGGTCCACCTCGCCTGCTGCGTGGAGTGCGACCTCGCCTGCCGGGGCTGCTACTCCGAGGGCTCGCGCCGCTGCGGCCAGACGCCCTCCCCCGAGCGCCTCGGCGCGCTCATGGACCAGGCCTCACGCTCGGGTGCGGCGGTCATCCACCTGGTCGGCAAGGGCGAGCCGCTCCTCGACGAGCGCTTTGCCCTGGGACTCCTCGACCAGGCCCGCGCGCGGCGCCGACTCCTCTTCACGCTCTCGACCAGCGGGCAGCACGTCACCCCAGCCGTCATCGAGGCCCTCGCGCGCACGCCCAACCTGCTCTGCCTCGTCTCCCTCGACGGCCTCGAGACCCGCCACGACGCCCGCCGCGGGCCCGGAACCTACGCCCGCGCCCGCGATGCCATCGCCCGGTTGCGCGCCGCCGGAATCCCCGTGGGATTCACCTGCACCGTCACCCGCGAGAACTGGGACGAGCTCGCCTCCCCGGACTTCCTCGGCGAGCTCTCCGCGGCGGGGTGCTGCCTGGGCGTCTTCAGTCGCTTCTTTTCCGTCGGCGCCTCGGACCTGGCCCTGGACGTCCCCCGGGCCACTCTGGACCGCTATCGGCAAGCGCTCGACCACGCCGCAGCCGCCGCCAGCTTCCCGGTCATCGACCTCGACGAGCTGGAAGAATCCATCGGCTGCCGGGCCCGCGCCGGTCACTCCGTCTACTTGGACGGGACCACGGGCAGGGTCACGCCCTGCATCCGCGTCCCGTGGTCGCCGGCCTCGTGCACGCTCGCGCCGAACGGCGCTGGTAACACCCTGGACACCGTTCTCTCCGAGCCGTTCTTCCGGGACTACCGCCGCGGCGAGTGCGCCGCCGGCTGCTGGTGCGGATCGGCGCTGGACGAGGAGCAGGCGAGCGTCCGGCAGGCGGCGTCTGTCGACTGATCAACACAAGCCGCCGCAATCATTCGTGAATCCCGCCACCAACCACGGTTCGTGGGAATTGGTTTTGTTCACGATCGCGAATCGTTACCTTGCCCGCCTCACTTCGGGGAGCGCGCATGGGCAACAGCCTTCGCAACTACCAGGAGCTCGCCGCGGCCTGCCGCGCCGAGCTGGCCACACGGGAGGATCCGCGGGCCATCCGCATCCAGGTCGGGTCCGCGACCTGCGAGAACGCTGCGGGTGCCTCGGAGGTCCTCGCCGAGCTGAAGAAGCACGTCGAGTCCTCGGGCCGCACCGACATCGTGCTGCGTCAGACCGGCTGCACCGGGCGCTGCAGCTGCGAGCCCATCGTCGGAGTCATGGTCCCCGGCGCGCGGCCGGTCCTCTATCAGAAGGTGGACCGCGAGACGGTGCACGCCATCTTCACGCGCCACGTCCTGGGCGGGACGCCGCTGCCCGAGCACGTGCTCGACCTCGGCGACCAGGTGCTGCCGCAGTACGACGTGCTCTTCTGCGGCGGCCAGCGCTGCGGTCGCCACCTGGAGACCGACCTGTTGGAGGCCTTCCGCAAGAAGCTCGCCGCCTCGCCGCTGGGCGCCTCCGGCCGGGTGCGCGCGGTGAAGGCGAGCTGCTTCGGGCTCTGCAACAAGGACGCGGCGGGCAAGGCGACGCACGTGCTCATCCGCCCGTCGCGGGTGGTCTACCGCGTGCGCACCGAGGCCGACCTCGACGAGCTCATCGACCAGCACCTGGGCCAGGGCAAGGAGGTCGCCCGCCTCGCGGTGTCGGACCAGCCGCTGGGCCAGCGCTTCTTCGACCTCTACGGCGACGTCGCCTTCTTCCACCAGCAGAGCCGCATCGCGCTGCGCAACAGCGGCATCGTCGACCCCGAGAGCCTGCCCGAGTACGTGCGCGCGAACGGCTTCGAGGCCCTGGCGCGGGTGCTGGAGAAGGGCGACCCGGCGGCGGTCATCGACGAGGTCTCGCGCTCGCTCTTGCGCGGCCGCGGCGGCGGCGGCTACCTCACCGGACGCAAGTGGGCGGCCGCGGCGGGCAGCGCGGAGAAGACCCGCTACCTCATCTGCAACGCGGACGAGGGCGACCCCGGCGCCTTCATGGACCGCAGCATGCTCGAGGGCGACCCCTTCAGCGTCATCGAGGGGATGCTCATCGGCGCCTTCGCCATCGGCGCGCACCAGGGCTTCATGTACGTGCGCGCCGAGTACCCCATGGCCATCAAGCGGGTGCAGAACGCCATCGACCGGTGCCGCGAGCGGGGCCTCCTGGGCCCGGACGTGCTCGGCTCCGGGTTCGCGTTCGACCTGGAGATCCGCCTGGGGGCGGGCGCCTTCGTCTGCGGCGAGGAGACGGCGCTCATCCACTCCATCGAGGGTGAGCGCGGGCAACCGAGCCCGCGGCCGCCCTACCCCACCGAGGCGGGGCTGTGGGGCAAGCCCACGGTCATCAACAACGTGGAGACCTTCGCCAACGTCCCGGTGGTGCTCTTCTACGGCGCGGACTGGTTCCGCCAGCTGGGCACCGAGAAGAGCGGCGGGACCAAGGTCTTCGCGCTGGCCGGCAAGGTGCGCCACACCGGCCTCGTCGAGGTGCCCATGGGCACCCCGCTCCGGGAGATCGTCTACGGCATCGGCGGCGGGCCGCCCGAGGGCAAGCGCCTCAAGGCGGTGCAGACCGGCGGGCCCGCGGGTGGCTGCATCCCCGCCGAGCAGCTGGACACGCCGGTGGACTTCGACACCCTCACCGCCGCCGGGTCGATCATGGGGTCGGGCGGGATGATCGTGATGGACGACGACGACTGCATGGTCGACCTCGCCCGCTTCTTCCTCACCTTCTCCCAGCTCGAGTCCTGCGGGAAGTGCACCCCCTGCCGCGAGGGCACCACCCGCACGCTGGAGATCCTCGAGCGGCTGGTGACCGGCAAGGGCGAGTCCGGCGACCTGGAGAAGCTGGAGCGGCTGGGACGGCTGATGCAGAAGGCTTCCCTGTGCGGCCTGGGCCGCGCGGCGCCCAACCCGCTCTTGAGCACGCTCAAGCACTACCGGGCCGAGTACGAGGCTCACCTTGCGGGCCGCTGCCCGGCGAAGCGCTGCGCCTCGCTCATCCGCTACGAGATCGTCGCCAAGGACTGCACCGGGTGCACCGCCTGCGCGCGGGCGTGTCCGGCGAGCTGCATCGCGGGCTCGGTGAAGAAGCTCCACGTCATCGACCAGGACCGCTGCATCCGCTGCGGGCGCTGCTTCCAGGTCTGCCGCTTCCACGCCGTGGAGCGCGCCTGATGCGAGGAAACATGGACACCAAGGTCTCCCTCACCATCGACGGCCAGCCCCTCGAGGTCGACGCCGGCCAGACGATCCTCGAGGCGGCGCAGCTCCTGGGCATCCACATCCCCAGGCTCTGCTTCCACCCCGACCTGAGCCTCATGGGCGCGTGCCGCGTGTGCCTGGTGGAGGTGGAGGGCGCCAATGCCTGGCAGGCGGCCTGCTCGACGAAGGTCGCGCCGGGGATGCGCATCCGCACCAACTCCCCAGCCATCCGCGAGGCGCGCCGGGACATCGTGGAGCTCCTGCTCGACAACCACCCACGCGCCTGCCTGACCTGCGACCGCGACGGCCACTGCGAGCTGCAGGACCTGGCCTACTCCATGGGCGTGCGCGAGCGGCTCTTCGCCGGCGCCCGCAAGCGCTTCCCCAAGGAGACCAGCAGCAAGTCGGTGATGCGCGACCCGGAGAAGTGCGTGCTCTGCGGCCGCTGCGTGCGCGTCTGCGACGAGGTGCAGGGCGTGCGCAACCTCAGCCAGCAGGGGCGCGGCTTCACCACCGTGGTCACCCCGGCGCACGGCGCCGACATGGACGACTCGGCGTGCATCCAGTGCGGGCAGTGCATCAACGTCTGCCCCACCGCCGCCTTCCTGGAGCAGGACGCCACCGACCGCGTCTGGGCCGCGCTGGCCGACCCGACGATGCACGTGGTGGTGCAGACCGCGCCGTCCATCCGCGCCGCCATCGGCGAGAGCTTCGGGATGCCGCCGGGGACGCCGGTGACCGGGAAGCTGGTCACCGCGCTGCGTCGCCTCGGCTTCCACGCGGTGTTCGACACCGACCTGGGCGCGGACCTGACCATCGTGGAGGAGGCGCACGAGTTCAAGCGCCGGCTCGAGGCGGGCGGGCCGTTCCCGCTGCTCACCAGCTGCTCGCCGGCGTGGGTCAGCTACCTGGAGCGGTTCTACCCGGAGCTCATCCCCAACGCGTCCACCTGCCGCTCGCCGATGACCATGACCTCGGCGCTGGTGAAGACCTACTACGCGCAGAAGAAGGGGCTTTCCCCGAGCAAGGTCTTCTCGGTGGCGGTGATGCCCTGCGTGGCCAAGAAGTTCGAGGCCGAGCGCCCGGAGCACCGGATGCCCGACGGGGCGCCGATGACCGACGCGGTGCTCACCACCCGCGAGCTGGCCTGGATGATCCAATGCTGGGGCGTGAGCTTCGCGTCGCTCCCCGACGGCGAGTTCGACGCGCCGCTGGGCATCGCCACCGGCGCCGGGGACATCTTCGGCACCACCGGCGGGGTGATGGAGGCGACGCTGCGCACCGCGGCGGAGCTGCTCACCGACCAGCCGGCGGAGCGCCTGGAGTTCAGCGAGGTCCGCGCGGTGGAGGGCATGCGCGAGGCGGTGGTGCGGCTGGCGGGCAAGGACGTGCGCGTGGGCGTGGCCAACGGCATCGCCAATGCGAAGAAGCTCCTCGACGCGGCCGTGTCCGGCGACCGCACCTTCCACGTCATCGAGGTGATGGCCTGCCCCGGCGGCTGCATCGGCGGCGGCGGCCAGCCCTACCCGCCCCCGGGCACCAAGGTGCTGGACCCGGCGCTGCTCGCCAAGCGGGCGAGCGCGCTCTACTCCATCGACTCCGCGAAGAAGCTGCGCCGGTCGCACCTGAACCCGGCGGTGCAGGAGCTCTACCGCGAGTTTTTGGGCGCGCCCAACGAGGGCCGGGCGCACGACCTCCTGCACACCACCTACTCGCCCAAGCTCCCGCGAGGCATCCGATGAGCACGACCCACGCCCGTCCGTCGTCGACCGACAACCGCGAGGCGGTGGAGGCCGCCGCCCGCGCCGCCCTGCCCGCCGAGGTGGTGCAGCGCATCGCCGCGGCCCACCTGACCCCGAACCCCGAGAGCCACCTCATCGGCGTGCTGCACCTCCTGCAGGACCGGGTGGGGCACCTCGCGAGGCCGCAGCTGGACGCGGTGGCGCAGCTGCTGCGCGTGCCCACTGCGAAGGTGACCGGCGTCGCCACCTTCTATGCGCTCTTCCGCCTCAAGCCGCGCGGGAAGCACACCATCAACGTCTGCCTGGGCACCGCCTGCTACGTGAACGGCGCCCAGGCGGTGATGGATCGGCTGCAGGACGAGCTGGCCATCGAGGTGGGCGAGACCACCAAGGACGGGCTGTTCACGCTGGAGGCCTCGCGCTGCCTGGGGACCTGCGGGCTCGCCCCGGTGCTGCTGGTGGGCGAGCGCGCGCACCCCAAGGTGCGGCCCGAGAAGATCGGCGCGCTGGTGGACGGCTACCGCAGCGAGGGCGGGAAGGGCTGAGCCGCGAGGGCGCAGCCCCTCCCCAGCCTTCCCGATCAGGTCAGCACGCGCAGCGCCCGCGCGTAGTATTGGTCGCGCGCCGCCTTGCCGTTGTACCCGCCGTTGATGCGGTAGGTGATGGCGTCGAAGTTGCCCGAGTCGGCGTACTTGCTGAGCCCGCGGCTGTTCCAGAACCAGACCGCGGTGCGGAAGCCGACGTCGATGTCTGCGGCGCGCTTGGGGTTGCCCTCGAGGTCGAGGCCCAGCGCCTTGCCCGCCGCCCGGTAGTTGGCGCGCCCGGTGAGCTGGATGGGCCCGCGGCCCTTGTAGCGCCGTCCGTCTCCGGGCTGGGTGTTGCCCAGGTCCTTGCGCCCCTCGTAGGCGGCGCCGCTCGCGTACTCCTCGAAGGCCGTGAGCCCGACGCTCTCGTGGGCGAGCTGGGCGAGGAACGCGGCTTGGCGCTTGGGCGTGTTGATCTTGCCCTCGAGCATCGCCTTGTTCAGGTAGGGCAGCAGCTTCTCGGCGCGGGCCGCGGGCAGGTTGGGCATGATCGCCCGGAGCTGCTTCACCGTGACCCCGCCCTTCACCGGCGGCGTCGTGTCGGTGGGGTCGACCTTGGGCTTGGGTTCGGTCTTGGGCTTCGAGGGCTTGTCGGTCGCCGGCGCCTTGCCCAGCGCCTTGGCCAGCGCCGCCTGGGACTTGAGGCCGTAGACCCCGGTGGCCTCGATGCCGTGCGCGGACTGGAACGCCTTCAGCGCGGCCTCGGTGCGCGGCCCGAAGGTGCCGGGACCGGTGTGGTACGCGGCGGTGCTGAGGTGCTTCAGCTTCACCAGCGCCTGCTGGAGCTGCTTCACCTGCGCGCCCTTCATGCCGCGGTACAGCTCGGAGGTCGGGGCCGCGCCAGCGCCCGTGTACTGGTCGGGGATGACCAGCCGCTGGCCGACCTGGATGACGTTCACGTTCTTGAGGTTGTTGGCCTTCGCGAGGGCAGAGACGGAGGTCTTGAACCGCAGGGCGATGTGGCTGAGCGTGTCGCCCGCCTTGACGCTGTAGGTCTTCATGGCACCTTCCTGGGAGTGGGGACTCGATCAGGGAAGGCCATGGGGGCCGAGGAGTCGCACCACGGCCCCACGGAACCTCAGCGGCGACTGCCCCCCTTGCGCCGGGGCGCCGGTTTCGCCGCGAGCCGCTGCTGCGACCACTCCCACCACGGCCGCTCGGTCGCCTTCGGGTTCTTCGCGTGCCAGACCGCGCTGTGGAGGACGTCGCCCACGCAGGGGTCCTGCTTGCCGGCCTGCTTCTCCAGCTTGCGCAGCAGCGCGTCCGGGTCCGCCTGGGCGACCTGCAGCAGGTTGAGCAGCCCCAGCCGCAGGAGGTCGGTCGCGATCGACGGGCCGATCCACGGGAGCTGCTGGAACTGGGCGAGGGCGCACAGCTCGCGGGCGCGGTCGACCGGCACGCGTCCTTTCGTCGCCTTCGACAGCTCGCGCGGGGTGAAGCGCACCAGGTCCAGGTTCGAGACGTGGGCCGCGCGCAGCGCAGCGCGCTCGGGAGGAGCCAGCTTCAGCTTCGGCGTACGGGGGCGACGAGCCATCTTCGGACCTCCAGGTGGGGCCGGAGAGATATCACCGCCGAGTCGTGCTCGCCCGGCGGCGCCTGCCGAGGAGCGAGAGCAGGAAGAGGGCGCCGCCGCTCCACGCGCTTCCCGCGCCGCCCTGGCACCCGCAGCCGAGGGAGCGGTCTCCGGGGCCGGTCGCGGCGTCCGCACCGGCCGTCGAGCCGTCGCGCGCGTTCATCGCTGCGTCGACCGCGCCGCCATCCGCGGGCGGCACGCACGTCCCGTCCCTGCAGACCCCGCCTTCGCACGGCGTGAGGTCGGCCACCGGGACCAGCCCCGTGCACTCGGCCACGCCCGACGCGCACGTCGTGGTCCCCTCGCTGCAGCCGTCGTCGCTCTCGCAGGCGACGTCCGGGACGCACGTGCTGGTCGAGGCATCGCTCCGGCCGGCGTCGAGCCGAAGCGCAGCGGCGTCGGGCCGAGACGTTCCTGAGTCGGGGCGCGGCGTCCCAGCATCCAGCCTCGGTGTTCCCGCATCGGGTCTTGGATTTCCTGCATCGAGCCTCGGCGTCCCTGCATCCGGTCTTGGACTTCCTGCGTCGGGCCTCGGCGCTCCCGCGTCGGGCGGGCCGGCGACGCAGTGCGCCGCCACGCAGACCTGCCCCGAGGGGCAGGATGCCTCGTCGTCCGTGAAGCCGTTGCAGTCGTCGTCCACGCCGTTGCAAGTCTCCGACTGCGGCGTCGGTGCGCTGCAGCCGACCCACGCTCCCGCGGAGCACGCCTCGAGGCCCCGGCAGCCCTGGCGCACGCAGTCGCGGGTGAGCCCCTCGTCGGTGACCCCGCTGCAGTCGTTGTCCTTGGCGTCGCAGCGCTCGGGGTTGCCCGGGAAGACGTTGGGGTCGCCGTCGTCGCAGTCGTCGCCGCCCCCGCTCAACGGGAAGTGGCCGTCGCCGTCCTGATCGGTGGGCACGGACGCGGTCACGACCACCTCGACCCAGACCTCGTCCCCGAAGGAGGCGCCGTTGCGCGTCATCGTCCAGTAGCCGCGGTAGGTCCCGGGGGTCGCCGGAGCCACCATCGGCACCGACCAGACCCTGCTGCCGCCCGGGGCCACCGACTCCGAGCTCCCCAGCAGCACCGCGGTGGAGGCGCCCAGCATCGCCCCGCGCTGGAAGGTCCACTGGTAGCCGCCGGCCCGGGTCCAGGTCGAGGTGCCGGTGTTCTGCAGCGTCCACGTCTTGGTGAAGGCGCTCCCGGCGACGACCCGGGTCCCGTCGGGCACGGTCTCGGCGACCATCGCAGCGGCATCCACCTCGGCGGCGTCGACGACGATCTCGACCCAGACCTGGGGGCCGAAGGGCACGCCGTTGCGATCCATCTGCCAGGTGCCGCGCCAGGTGCCCGGGGTGGTGGGCGCCGTGAGCTGCACCGACCAGGTCTTCGTGGCGTTGGGCGCGATGGACTCCGAGGCGCCGGGCCAGGTCCGCGCCGGGGCGCCGAAGTCCTCGCCGGACTGGAAGGCGAGCGAGTAGCCCCCCGCCTTGGTCCAGGGAGTCGCACCCAGGTTCTGCAGGGTCCAGGTCTTGGTGAAGGTGGCCCCCGGCGCAAAGTGCGTCCCGTCGGGGATGGTCTCGGAGACGAAGGCTGCGTCGTCGGGCGCGGTGCCAGCGCACAAGCCGTCCCCGAAGCAGGTCTCGCCGGCGGGGCAGGTGCCGCAGCTCCCGCCGCAGCCGTCCGGGCCGCAGTCCTTTCCGCCGCAGCTCGGCGTGCAAGCGCCCTCGCAGACGATGCCGGGGAGGCGGCAGTACGCGCCCTGGGTGACCCAGTAGGAGAGCGGGCCGCCGCAGCTGCCGGAGAAGGGGTCGTCCACGCCGTAGGTGGGGTCGACGACCTCGAAGTGCAGGTGCGGCCCGGTGGAGTTGCCCGAGTTGCCGACGCGTCCCAGCTCCTGCCCGCAGGCCACGCTGGCCCCGGAGGAGACCTTCAGGGTGCCCAGGTGCAGGTGCCCGTAGACGGTGACCTTGCCGTCGGCGTGGAGCAGCTTCACGTAGTTGCCGTAGCCGCCACCGCAGGTGTTGCCCCAGGCGCCGGTGCCACAGCCGTCGTTGGTCTCGATGACCGTGCCGCTCGCGCCGGCCACGACCGGGCGCACGCCCACGACCCAGCTCACGCCGAAGTCGGTCCCCTGGTGGCCCTGGTACATCTGGCCGCCGCAGTACCAGTCGTGCCCGGAGTGGTCGTAGTACGCCGTGGCGTAGCACTTGTTGGTGTCCACGCACTTGGTGGGCTGGTCGCAGTCCGCGAGCGGGAGCCGGAACGAGGTCGCACGGGCGGTGGACGGCAGCAGCGCGAGCGGCAAGGCCAGCAGGAGCAGGGAACGGGGAAGCACGGGGCGCCTCCAGGACTCGCGCGAGGTGCTCGCATGCTACCGCCTCGCCGTCCGGGCGGTGACCTTGAAGAAGAGACTTGGAGGCACTTGGACTTCAGGGTGGTGGACTGGGTCGACTGGGTGGACCGGGTGGACGAGGTGGACGGGAC
>CAZAIE010000086.1:0-12792 GCA_964485035.1 uncultured Myxococcaceae bacterium
CGCCCACTGACCCAGATCCCCACGAACGATGCCAGGCCGAGGGCCAGCAGCCCGAGGGCTATCCACAGCGAGCGCGCGTCCCGACCGACGGGTTCGGGAGCGGGACTGAGCGCCTCGGTCGTGTGTTGGAGCTTGGGCGCCGGCTCGGGCTTGACCTCAGGCTGGGGCGCAGCCTCGGGCTCTGCGACCGCGACTGCCGGTTCGGGCGCGGGAGTCGGAGCGGGTTCCGGGGCCGGCTGGCGGGCCGGGAGCCGGGGAGGAGGTGGCGTCCGCGGCCGGCTGTTCGCGGGACGCGGGACCTGGGGCTTGAGCTCCACCGCCGCGGCGATCTGGATGGGCGCAGGCTCAGGCTCGGCAGCGGGCGGAGGTGGCGGCTCGACCAGTCGCGGCGGGCGTGCGAGCGGCTCGGGCTCGGTCGCGTCGACCAGGGCCAGCATCGTCTCCGAGCGGGTCACACCGATGCCCAGCCGCTGCTGCCACTCCTTCTCGGGGTCGAGCCTGGGCGCCACTGTGAGCGCGACGTCGAGGCCGCGCCGGGTCTCGAAGGTCACCTGCTGGTTCAGCCGGAACTTGTAGCCGGTCATGTAGCTCAGGAAGCCGAAGTCCCCCGCGTAGACCAGCTTCACCACCAGCTCGTGCTCGCCCTCGCGGACCACGCCGCCGAAGAGCCTCACCGTCCCAGAGGCGGCCTTCATCGACTCGAGGGACGGCGTGCCGAGCGGCTTTCCGTCGAGCGTGAAGGAGGCCTGCTCCAGGGCGTAGCCTCGCCCGGCCGCGGGCGAGAAGAGCAGGGTGAGCTGGGGGGCCGGGGTGGAGGCGACCTGTCGGAGCTGCGCCTCGACGTCCTGGCGCGCGCGGGACGCGACGTCGTCCCCGGCTGCCAGCGCCAGCAACGCGACCAGGCTGATGGCGATCATCGGCATCCCCGCTTGCTCATCTTCCCGGCCCTCGAGTCCTTGAGGACAGGGTCCTCCCTCACGGGCCGGCAGGCAAGCCCCGGAAAGGCAAAGAGGGAGCGCCTGATCACTCTCCGATGCGGGTGTGGGCTTCCTTGTGCTGCTCGTCGGGAGCCTCGGAGCCCTCGCGCTTCTGCCAGGGGTCCGACGGGTGCGAGACGGGCTCGCCCTTGAGGAGCTTGCTGATGTCCCAGACGAAGGAGTCGCGGTCGTAGCCCGCGGTCATGGGCACGCCAGTGTCCATGCGGATCGCGTCCTTGGGGCAGGCCTCGACGCAGAAGCCGCAGACGATGCAGCGCAGTTCGTCGATGACGAAGCGGACCGGGTACTTCTCGATCACCGCGTTCTCGCGGGTGTCGTCCGCCGGGTACTCGCCGGCCTCGATGAAGATGCACTGGGCGGGGCAGACGGTGGCGCACATGTAGCAGGCCACGCAGCGCGGCCGCCCGTCCTCGCGTGGGACCAGGCGGTGGACGCCGCGGTAGCCGGGGGGGAAGGGGATGCGCTCCTCGGGGTACTGCACCGTGGAGACCTGGCTGATGCCCCGGCGGGCCAGCACGTCCGGGGCGGGGTCGCGCTCGCCGAAGAGGTTGCGCAGGAAGTGGCGGGTGGTGACCGCGAGCCCCCGGACCAGCTCCGGCAGGTAGACCCGCTCGGTGGGGGTGAGGACGCTCGTCTTGGGGATCTTGTAGGCCATCGCGCGTGCGCTCCGTCAGTGCGCCGAGGGCGCGTGGTGCGGCTCGGCCTTGGGCGCGGCCGGGGCGGGCTTGAAGACCGAGAGGACGACCAGCGCCGCGAGCTCGAGCAGGCCCACCAGCCCCAGCAGCTGCAGCGTCGGGTCGACGAGCACCAGTGCGCCGGAGACGAAGATGTTCGCGAGGCCCAGCGGGAGCAGCATGCGCCAGCCCAGCCGCTGCACCTGGTCGTAGCGGAAGCGCGGGAAGGTCCAGCGGATGGCGAGCTGCAGCCAGCAGAGGACCAGCACCTTGAGCCAGAAGGCCATGCCCTGCACCACCGCCAGCCAGGTCCAGCCGATCTTGCTGGCCAGCCAGTGCTCGCCGAAGGGCAGGTGGTAGCCGCCGAAGAAGAGCACCGCCGTCACTGCCGCCAGCACGACGATCTCCACGAACTCGCTGATCATGAACAGGCCGAAGCGCAGGCCCGAGTATTCCAGGAAGTACCCGACGATCTCGCTCTCGCCCTCGGGCATGTCGAACGGCGCCCGCTTGGTCTCGGCGAAGGCGGCCGCGAAGAAGAGGATGAAGCCGATGGGCTGCAGGAAGATGCCCCAGGCCGGCAGCCCCACGTCCACGCTGCCCCCGCCGAAGAGGTACTGGCCCTGGCGGCTGGTGATGGTCTCCAGCCGCAGCGAGTTGAAGGCCAGCAGGATGCCCACCACGGAGATGCCCAGCGCCACCTCGTAGGCGATCATCTGGCTCGCCGCGCGCACGCCGCCCAAGAGCGCCAGCTTGTTGTTCGACGCCCACCCGGCGATGGCCACGCCGTACACCGCGAGCGAGGCGAAGGCGAAGATGAAGAGGATGCCGAAGTCCGGCCGCGCCACCTGCAGCGAGACGGTCACCGGCGCGTCCAAAAAGCCGTGGAGGGTAGTGCGGATGGGCGGGGCGACCGGGACCACCGCGAAGAGCAGGAAGGCGGGCACGAAGACCAGCGCCGGGGCGACGCTGAACAGGAACGCCGAGGCGCGGGCGGGCGTGAAATCCTCCTTGAAGAGGAACTTCACGGCGTCGGCGAGGAAGTGGGGGAGGCCGCCGGCGCGCACGCCGAGGATGCTCGCCCGGTTCGGCCCGATGCGGTCCTGCATCATGCTCGACCACTTGCGCTCGGCCAGGGTGAGCAGCGCGGCGAAGACCATCACCGTGAGCACCATGAGGGTCACGATGTTCACCAGCGCGCCACCGCCCTTGAACCAGGACTCGGCGAGCGCGGCGGCGACGTACCAGGCAAACGTCGCCCCGAAGAACAGGGCGGGCATGCCCACGAGGACCAGCAGCAGCATGGAGATGCGCAGTCTCACGGGGCGTTCCTCTCGCGGTAGCCGACCGGACGGGCGTCCGCAGCGGCGGGCAGGGCGTTGATGCCGCGCACGTGCTGCAGGGCGCGGGGCGCGACGTCCCAGTCGAAGGAGGCGAACTCGGGCACCGCGGGGGCCAACTCGCGGAAGACGTCCCGCGCGCTGTTCCAGGTGCGGGCGACGCCGAAGGCGCGCAAGAGCGCCGCGCCCCAGGCCCAGTGCGGCTGGCTGGCGCCGCGCCGCGGGTAGGCGGCGAGGAAGCGCTGGATGTGGCCGTCGAAGTTCACGAACGTGCCAGGGTCCTCGGAGTGCGGCGAGGCGGGCAGGAGCACGTCGGCCTTGCCGGCCACCGGGCCGAGGTTGATGGTCTGAGCGACCACGCACTCGACGCCCTCGAGCAGCGAGGCGACGACCGCGGGCGCAGCGGGGACTTCCGTGCCCCAGAAGAACACGCCCTTGAGCCGCTCCTTGTCCAAGCCCTGCGAGAGCCCGTCGAAGGGTTGGATCGGGAGTCCCATCGCCTTGGCGATCCAATAGAGGGCGGTGCGGTTCGGGTTTCGGTCCTCGCGCAGCAGCAGCGCGTCGGACTTCCCGCCCGGGCGTCCGCCCACGTAGATGCGCTTGAGCTTGAGCCCCTGCTGGGCGAGCGTCAGGCCCGCGAGCAGGTCCTCCACCGAGCAGAGCGGCGAGACCACGAAGGCCAGCGAGTCCGAGCCCAGAAGCGGCGTCAGCTTCGCCACCGCGGCGCGCACGGCCTCCTCGGGGCTCGCGTTCCGTCCCTCGCCGGTGCGGCCGACCTTCACCTCCAGGGCGCGGCCGTGGGTCAGGTACTTGTACGAGAGCCGGCCGTGGTCGCACATCCAATGATCGTTGACCTTGGGGTTCTCGCGGGGCCGGTAGCGGTGCGGCTCGCCGTCGAAGTGGTCGAGGAAGGTGGAGCAGCCACGGGCGCACCCGGTGCACACCGAGGGCGTGGCGGAGAGGAAGAAGGCGCGCGCCTTGAAGCGGAAGTCGCGGGAGAGCAGGGCGCCCACCGGGCAGAGGTCGACGGTGTTGCCTGCGTAGTTCGAGTCCAGCGGCTGGCCGGGGAAGGTGTCGATGAACTCGTGGGAGCCGCGGCCGAAGACGCCCAGCTGCGGCTCCTTGGCCACCTCGCGCATGAAGCGCACGCAGCGGGTGCAGAGGATGCAGCGCTCCTGGTCGAGGACCACCGTCGGGCCCAGGGCGCGGCGCTTGGCCTTCAGCACCTTGGCCCCCGTGAGCCGGGAGGGCTGGAAGTCGAACTGCATGTAGTAGTCCTGCAGCTTGCACTCGCCCGCCTGGTCGCAGATGGCACAGTCGGCCGGGTGGTTGAGCAGCAGGAACTCGAGGACCGCCCGCTGTTCGGCCTTCACCCGCGGGGTCTGGGTCCGCACCGCGAGGCCTTCGCTCGCGCCCACCTGGCAGGCCGGCATGAGCTTGGGCGTGTTGCCCGCCTCGACCAAGCACATGCGGCAGTTGGCCGCGATGCTCAACCGCGGGTGGTAGCAGTAGTGGGGGATCGCCACGCCGGCGGCCTTGGCCGCCTCGATGAGGTTGGTGCCCGCGGGCACCTCCACGGCGATGCCGTCGACGGTGAGCTTCACCCGCTTCGGGTCGCTCGGCTTGGGGTCGGCCATGGGGCGAAATCCCTCTTGGGAATCCGGGGTTCGAGGCCTTGCTCAGTAGCAAATGCGATCTGCGCCTTCAAGGGATTCGGCCCCCCGCAGGGTGCCGAACGTCGGGTGGCGGACGGGACCGGCCGATTGACTCCCGGAAGCCCCGCGCCGGAGGATGGCGGCTCGCCGACACCCGGGAGGGCGCCGTGGAGCTGGAAGGCATCGAGGTGCTGGAAGGGGCGGACCGGCTGCAGAAGCTGCCGCTCTTCGCTGGGCTCTCCTACGAGGAGACCAACCAGCTCGCCGCGCTGGTCCGCCAGGAGCGGCGGGCCGGGGGCGAGGTCATCGTCGAGGAGCACGCCCTGGGCAGTGCGCTGTACATCGTGCTCGAGGGTCGGGTGCGCATCGAGCGCACGCGCGGGGACGGGGTGGAGGTGCTGGGTCAGCTCGGGGCTGGCGAGCTCTTCGGCGAGATGAGCCTCATCGAGGACCTGCTCACCAGCGCGCGGGTGGTGGCCGACGGCGAGGTCGCGCTGCTGTCGATCCCCCGGCTGCCCTTCGAGAAGCTGCTGGCGAAGAGCGACCGCCTGGCGCTGAAGGTCTACCGCGCGTTCTGCCGGCAGCTCTCGGAGCGGCTGCGGCGCGCGAACGACCTGTTGGCGCTGCGCCCCGGGCTGCTCACGCCCATCACCTGAGTTGCCCCGGGAGGGGACCCCACGATGGAACAGACGACCTTCCACCAACTGCTGGGCGCAGCCATCCGCAACGGCGCCTCGGACCTGCACTTCAAGGTGGGCGCGCCCCCGGCCCTGCGCATCAACGGCGTGCTGCGGCCCATCCGCGCCCCGGAGCTGGCGCCCGACGACCTGGATCGCATCTGTGGTTACGTGCTCGCCGCGGCGCGCTGGAAGGGCAAGCTCGAGGAGCTGACCGAGGCCGACGCCTCCTACGCGCTGGAGGGGGTGGGGCGGTTCCGGACGGCGATCTTCCGGCAGAAGGGGCACCTCGCGGCCATCCTGCGCGCCATCCCCTTCGTGGTCCCCACCTTCGAGCAGCTGGGGCTCCCCAAGGTGCTGGAGAGCATCGCCGCCGAGGACCGGGGCCTGGTCCTGGTCACCGGCGTCACCGGGAGCGGCAAGAGCTCCACCCTCGCCGCCATCGTCGACGCCATCAACACCAAGGAGAAGAAGCACGTCCTCACCATCGAGGACCCCATCGAGTTCATCCACGAGGACAAGAACTCGCGCATCACCCAGCGCGAGATTGGCCCGGACACGCCCAGCTTCTCGGCCGCGCTCAAGGCGGCGCTGCGCCAGGACCCCGACGTGATCCTCCTGGGCGAGATGCGCGACCTGGAGACGATCGAAACGGCGATGCGCGCAGCGGAGACCGGGCACCTGGTGCTCTCCACGGTGCACACCACCGACGCGGCGCGGACCATCGGGAGGCTCATCGGCGCTTTCCCCGCGGAGTCGCAGGGCGGGGTGCGCCAGCGCCTCACCGAGAGCCTCAGGGCCATCATCAGCCAGCGCCTCTTGCCGCACGCCAGCGGGAAGGGGCGGGTGCTGGCCGTGGAGATCCTCATCAACACCCTGTCGGTGCGCGAGTACATCAAGGACGAGGGGCGCATCGAGGCGATCAAGGACTACCTGGAGAAGTCCCACGAACTCTACGGGACGCAGTCCTTCGACCAGCACCTGGCGATGCTCTTCAAGTCCGGGGCGATCACCATGGAGACGGCGCGCGCGGCGGCCTCGAACCCGGCGGACTTCGAGCGGGCGCTGAACTTCGAGTAGCAGCCCATCGGCTTGGAAAAGCGAACGCCCCCGAGCCGCGAGGCCCGGGGGCGTTCTGTTACGAAGCTGCAGCGTGGACTACTTCACCGCGTCGCAGGCCATCGGGATGACCGAGTGGACCTTGGTGTTGCCCGTGCGCAGGACCTCGTCCCACACGCCCTCGAGCGCAGCGAGCTTCATGCCCACGGCCGAGTTCTTCACCACGTCGCACTTGTAGGTGAAGGAGAACTTCACGAAGACCTGGTCCGTGCCGTTGGTGAAGATGCCGCAGTAGGTGTTGCCGTTGCCGACGCACTCGGCGGGCTTCTCGCTCAGGGTCAGCTCGTTGCTGACCTTGATGAGCTGGCCGAGGTGGTCGTCGTGGCTCGTAGAGGCCTGGGCTAGCTCGGCGGCGGGATAGGCGTCGATCGTCGGGATCGGCAGCGTGGCGCCGCTGTCGGTGACGGTGGCCTTGGTGTCCTGGTCGTCGTCGCACTTCATGATCGACATCGCGCCGTAGTTGTTCTTCACGCAGCCGCGAACCGTGATCTTGGCGCCCACGGCGGGGACGGCCGCGCCGGAGGCAGGGAAGTAGTTCACGTTCATGCCGGTCTGGGCGCCGCCTGCGGCATCCTGGATGTAGAGGTCGACATCGCCCGCGCTGTGCGGGTAGGCGCCCACGACCACCACGTCCTTGATGAGGACGATGGCCTTCGCGGTGGCGGGGTACTTCGAAAGGTCAGTGGTGTAGGTGTCGGTCTTGGTGCGGATGTCCTTCACCGTCGCCGTGACCTCGGTGAGGGTGGGCTTCACAACGCCGGTGTCGGGCCTGGTGCTGGTGCCCGCATCGCCCTTGCTGCCGCCGCCACAGGTGCCCGCGGGGCAGACGGTGATGCCGGTCGCCGGAACGCCGTACCTGCAGCACGAGAAGTCGGCGCAGTCGGTGTAGCCGTTGTTGTCGTTGTCGATCCCGTCGCTGCAGAGTTCGTCGGTTTTCTCGTTCGGGCCAGAGGCGCCGGTGTCGCCCTTGTTCACCGTGCCGGTGTCAGGCGTGTTCACGGTGCCGCCGGTGTCAGGCGTGTTCACGGTGCCGCCGGTGTCAGGCGTGTTCGCCGTGCCGGTGTCCGCCTTCGTCTCGGGCTGCTTCTCTTCTTCGAGGCAGCTCGCGGTGCCCAGCGCCAGGACGACGCCGAGGGTGATGGAAAGGATCTTCAGGTGTCGCATTGCGTTACTCCCTCTGCAGTTGGCCGCCGCAGCTTCGGCCCGGCGGAGGCAGGAAGATACACCCCCCGGAGGAGAACGCCACCTCTGAAACCGCGAAGAAAACGGGGCGGGATCGACCGCAGAGTCGTGTATTGAAAGAGAGTCACGTTCGCGTTGCGAGAGGAGGAGTGTTGCGCATCGGTCTTCTCTATTGCGATACCCGATCCCTTCAGCGCGGCACCGCCGCGGACGGCCTCCCCGACCAGGACGCCGAGGCCGTCACCCCCGCCATCCAGACCCTGGAGCGACTCGGCCACGAGGTCGTCCCGCGGGGCATCACCTTCGAAGACCTCGACCGCCTCCACGACGAGCTCGTCGACTGCGCCGCCGTCTTCAACCTCTGCGACGGCAGCGGCGTCGACGGCGCGGTGGGCCCCGGCGCCCCAGCGCTGCTCGAGCAGCTCGGACTCCCCTACACCGGCTGCTCCACCGACCCGTATCTGCTCTCCGTCGACAAGGCGCAGGTCCACCGCGCGCTCGAGGCGGCTGGGGTCCCGGTCCCCGAGGGTCGGGTCTTCGGCAGCGAGGACCGCCTCGAGGGCTTCGCGCCGCCCTGGCCGGTCATCGTCAAGCCGCGCGAGGGCTACGGCTCGCTGGGCATCGACCACCGCAGCGTGGTCACCGACCCGGTGCTGCTCCCCGCGGCCATCCGCCGAGCGCGGCTCGCCGGTGACGGCGACGTGCTGGTCGAGCGCTACCTGCCGGGCCGCGAGCTCTCGGTGGGGGTCATCGGCGCTCCCGGCGCGCCGCTGCTCCTCCCCGCCGTCGAGTTCCGATTCCAGCCCGTCGCCGGCCGCCTGCCCATCCGGACGCTCAGCAGCAAGCACGATCCAACCAGCCCCGAGTACCTGGCGGTGGACGTCGCGCCCGCCGGGCTGGATGCGGCGACCGAGCGGGCGGTGGAGGCTGCGGTCCGCGGCGCGTGGAGCGTCCTCGGCGGCGACGGCTACGGCCGCGTGGACCTGCGCCTCGACGAGGACGGGGCGCCCAAAGTCATCGAGGTGAACGCGAACTGCTCCCTGGAGATCGGCCCGACGGCCTGCGACTGCTCGACCATGGTCCTCGCCGCGCGCCTCGCGGGCTGGGACGAGGCGGTCCTCTTCCAGCGCATCCTCGACGCCGGCTGGGAGCGTGCTCGGGTCGGCGGCCCGGCCTCCATTCGCGCCCCGGTCTCGGGACGCTGGACCGCGGGGCTGGGGCACTCGCTGCACACGCTGCGGCCGGTCGCCGAGGGCGAGGAGCTCGCGAGCCTCGACGGCGCACTGCTGGCTGGACGGGGCTCGCGGCGGCCCTGGCGCATCGCCGGCGAGTGGCTCCTGCCCGACCCTCCCTACCGCTGGGCGCGTGCCGCGCCGTCGGCACTTGCGGGAGCGGTGGTCGAGGAGCGGGACGGCCGCCGGGTCCTGCGGACCACCAAGGCCCTCCCGCGCTTCTCCGAGGTCCGCGTCGCCGCGCGAGCCATGCGCCGCGGTCCGGCGGTCCACCTGCATCAAGGCGTTCCCTGATGGGAGGTCGCCTTGGGGGCTGGTCGGTGGTTGCTTAACGGAGGTTAAGTAACCCACCTCGAATGCCCAGGCCTCCACCGTGGGGCCGCGGGGATGTCTACGGGGAACGCGGCGAGTACGAGAACCGTTCGAGCCGTCCCCAGAGGCGCTCTCGCGTGCGCAGGCGCCCGCCGTCCCTGAGCATCCGCGCGGCCCAGCGGTAGACGTTGAACTCCGAGACCAGGCGCCGCAGCGCCTCCATCCGCTCCCGCTGCTCGTCCTCCGGCATGCCCAGCGCCGCGAGGAGCGCGGAGCTCGCCTCCTCGAGGTCGTAGGGGTTCACGATGAGCGCCTCGGAGAGCTCCCGCGCGGCGCCGGTGAACTGGCTGAGCACCAGCACCCCACGGCAGTCCTCGCGCGCGGCTACGAACTCCTTGGCCACGAGGTTCATCCCGTCGTGGAGGCTGCTCACGTAGCAGACGTCCGCGGCGCGGTAGTAGCGGAAGACGTCCGGGGGCTCGTGGTGGGCCCGCAGGAGGGCGATGGGCCGGTATCCGGGCGCGCCGAAGCGGGCGTTGATGCGCGCGGCGGTCTCCTCCAGGGTCCGGTTGAGCTCGGCGTAGCGGGGGATGGCAGTGCGGCTGGGGGCGCCGAGCTGGGCGAAGACGAAGCGTCCGCGCAGCGAGGGCTCGCGCTCCAGGAGCCGCTCCACGGCCGCGAGCCGCTCCTCGAGCCCCTTGGTGTAGTCGATGCGGTCGATGCCCAGGCCCAGCTTCATGTCCGGGGTCATCCCCAGCTCGGCGAAGACGCTGACGCGGCAGTCCGGGACCGGCGGCGCAGCGGCGGCCCAGTGGCTGGGCCACTCGACGCTGATGGGGTAGGGCCGCACCAGCGTGACCCGTCCGCCCTGGACGACGGCCTGCTGCTCGCGGTCGAGCCGGGACTCCCGGTACCGGTCGAACGCCTCCAGGAAGTTGTTGCAGTGGGCCTGGGTGTGGAAGCCGACGATGCTGCTTCCCGCGAGCCCGTCGAGCAGCTCGTTGCGCCACGGGCAGATGCCGAAGCGCTCCGCGTTGGGCCAGGGAACGTGCCAGAACGTCAGGATCGTCGCGCGGGGCAGGAGCTCGCGGATGAACCGGGGCGCGAGCGCGAAGTGGTAGTCCTGCACCAGCACCACCGGGTCCTCGGAGTCGGCCTCCTCGTAGACCGCGCGGGCGAAGCGGCGGTTGACGTCGACGTAGCGCTCCCAGTTCTCCTTCCGGAACGAGGGGCGGGTGTGGGCCAGGTGGCAGAGCGGCCAGAGCCCCTCGTTCGCGAAGCCGTAGTAGTAGCCCTGCTCGTCCTCCTCGCTCAGCCACACCCGACGGATCTGGAAGGACTCCTCGCCCGGGGGGACGCGGACGCGGTCGTGGGCGTCCACCGTCTCCCGGTCGGCGCTTCCGCTGCCGTGGGCGACCCAGACGCCCGAGCAGGCGCGCATCACCGGCTCGAGGGCGGTGACGAGGCCGCTGGCCGGGTGCTGGACCTTCACCGTCCCGTCGGCGCCGCGGGTGTGGACGTACGGCTCGCGGTTGGCGACGACGATCACCTTCTCGCCGCCCAGGTCGGAGGCGAGCACCTGCCTGAGGCGCTGGGCGTTCCAGGCGTGGCCCCCGCCGTCCTCGGTGGCCTCGGAGGAGAGGCGTCCGACCAGCTCCCGCACGTCCTGCAGCACGGGGCGGAACTCGGGGCGGGGCTGCCCGCCGTGCAGGAACCGGCGCATCTCGAAGGTCCAGCGCCGGAAGGAGAAGCGCGCCGCCGAGAAGGTGATGAGCAGCATGCCTGCCGCCAGGGCTGCGAACGCCAGGAGGACCAGGCGCCGGGCCAGCGCCTCCCGCCGGTCCACGAAGCTCAGGTCGTGGACGAGCACCACGAAGCCCACGGGCGCGCCGCCGTCGAGCAGCGGGGCCGCGTTCACGTGCACCCGCCCGCCCGGCAGCTCGACGATCTCCTCCCAGGGGCGGGCCGCACGGCTCCCCGAGCCGAGCACCGTCGGGCCCAGACGCGAGCAGGACAGGGACTCGGGGTGGCTCTCGGTCGCGACGATGGGGAGGTCGGGCGTGCACACCGCCGAGGAGAGGATGCGGTCGTCCCGGGTCAGGTCGGAGAGGACCTGCCGGACCCCACGCACGTCCCGGGTCCGCAGGTGCCCGACCAGCGACTCCCGTGCCAGGGTCAGCGCCAGCTCCCCCCGCTGGGACACGTCGCGGACGAACCACTGCCGGGTCGCGAGGTCCAGGCCCCAGGACGCCGCCAGCGCGAGGGTGGCCACGAGCAGCACCACAGGGAGGAGGTAGCGGGCTTCGCGCAGCATGCAGGCACCGTACCGGCCATGACGTTTCAGGTCAAACGATGATCTGGGCTTCATACACATCGACATTGAGTTTGACGTCAAAGAGAACGCGCACCATCCTGGGAGGCGTCATGCCCGGGCTCCTCTCCCCCGCTGGTCTCTCCCGGCTCTCCCGCTTCGCGCGGCGCGAGCTGCTGGTGGCCTTCGACTTCGACGGCACGCTGGCGCCGCTCACCGCCCGCCCGGAGGCGGCCTGGATGAGGGGGGAGACCTTCGTGCTCCTGGGGCAGGTGGCGGCGCTGTACCCCTGCGCCGTGCTGTCGGGCCGGGCGCGCACCGACCTGCTCCCGCGCCTCCCCGGTGTCGCCGTGCGATGGGTCGTCGGCAACCACGGCCTGGAGTGGCCGGGGGAGCCGCGCTCCGACCTGCGCGAGCGGGTCGCCGGCTGGCGAGAGGTGTTCGAGCCGAGGCTCGTGGGGCTCTCGGGAGTGGCGGTCGAGGACAAGGGGCTCTCGCTCGCGGTCCACTACCGCGAGGCCCCGAACCCTACTCGCGCCCTGAAGGCCATCGAGGTGGCGGCAGTGGACCTTCCCCGGTGCCGGTCCGAGCGCGGGATCCTGGTGGTGAACCTGCTGCCAGCCGAGGGGCCCGACAAGGGCGCGGCGCTGGTCCGCTTGCGCGAGCTGGCCCACTGCACCCATGCCCTGTTCGTCGGCGACGACGTGACCGACGAGGCGGTCTTCCGCCTGGGAAGCCGGCGCGTGCTCTCGGTCCGGGTCGGGGCCTCGAAGGACTCCCGGGCGGACTACCACCTCGACGACCAGGCGGGCGTCGACGCGCTGTTGCGGGCGCTCCTGCGCGCCAGGACGTTTGATGCCGATCAGCGGGGTGGCTAGTCTGCGGCGTCCTTCACCCCCCGGAGTCTTCGATGGGCCAGTCCTCGGATCTCAAGCTCAACGACACCTTGGAGTTCATGCGCGCCCTCTGGGCCCTGGACCACGACCTGCAGCGGGCCTCCAAGCGGATGAACCGGACGCTGGGCGTCACCGGTCCGCAGCGGCTGGTCATCCGCGTGCTCGGGGGCAACCCCGGGCTCACTGCGGGGCAGCTCGCCCAGGCCCTGCGCATCCACCCCAGCACCCTCACCGGCATCCTCCAGCGGCTGGGGCAGCGCCGGCTGGTCTCCAGCGCCCGCGACCCCAAGGACGCCCGCAGGGTGCGGTTGGAGCTGACTCCGCTCGGCAAGCGGCTGGACGCGGCGCTGGTCTGGCTTGGTCTGTTTCGCCAGATCCACCCCTAGCGCCCACAGC
>CAZAIE010000087.1:0-12769 GCA_964485035.1 uncultured Myxococcaceae bacterium
GTCCACCCACTTCGACAACAACGCCCCCCTCCCCCACGAGACGCTGGAACGCCCCGACCGTCGCGGACTCCCGATTCCGTCCGTGAAACCAGTACCCCCGATGCTTGAATGAGTGGAGACGAAAGCGGTCGCCAGTATAGTGATGTGAAATCGTGATGTCGCCCGGATTGAACTTCTCAAACAGGGGCATCAGGATTCGCCGCAATAGTCGATTTCTATGCAGTTCCATCCACACCTCCACATCATCATGGCCGCACAGCGATAACGGCGCCAACGTCTGCCACATAAAAATGCGCCCGACCCTCGACGCGCGACCGCGCGCTCAGTGGCCGCAAGTTATCCGGATGCCTCACTTGAATGGTGACCCATCCCAGCCGATTGGGCGCAATAAAGTCCTTCTCCTCGTTGTCTCCAACATAGACAAACCGGTCGGCATCAGCGTGAGCAGCCATCACCTGCTCAAACCCCCACGCGCTAGGCTTCCAGAACTCTCGGCCCCTGATATCCGTAAAGACCACGGGAGAAAACAGGCGAGTCAAACCTCCCAACACTTCCCATTTGCGCCTTTGGGAAACCAAGTATCCGTCACTAACAAGCGCGAGTCGATGACCCAATCCCACCAGGGAGGTCAACAGTTCCGACACCCCAGGGCGCCACCCTATGGTTGGGACATGAGAACGGTACATGTCCACAAGTTGCGCCCGGTGGCACTCTATCTCCAACCCCCTTCGAGCCAGCGCCTGCTCGAACATCATCGGAGACCGAGTCGCCCTCCACTCTCGGACCATCCACTCAGCAGACCCTTCCTCGCCTTCGGGTATGGGAACAGCCAGAAGACTGTCGATAGCGCGACCCACAACCCTGAGACCAGACACAACATAATCCGCTTCCGAGATCAGCGTGTCGTCCAGGTCGAAGCAGTACACAATCATGTTCGGGGAACAAATATGGCTTCATCGTAACGCAACATCATCAGGCCATCCTCCCACCCGTCGAAATCAGCGATCTCTCGACCGTCACACATCTCAAGGATCCACTTTGGAAAGTTGGCCCCCGCCTCATAGGACAGCGGGAACCCTCCACCGAAGCGCATATTGGCTTCGAAGAACATGACCTCCCGCTCTGGAGTGACCATGCACTGAAGGGTGATGCACCCCCGACACCCACCAAGCCGCTCTACTAGCGACGCCGCTTGTTCCATCAAGCGTCTCTCCTTGACGGTCCGCCCCTTGCTCACCTCTCCTGCTCTCGTCTCGAGCCGGCGACGAGGGACGACGCAACGCACTCTTCCGCCGAGGTCGACAAAGACGTCAATTGTGTACTCGTCTCCTTCGACCAGCGTCTGCACCACTGGCGCCTTTGTGCGCTCAAGAAAGAAGCGCAACTCGACGGAATCTTTGATTCGCCGAGCTCCGATGCTTGAGCTACCGTCCGCAGGTTTGAGAAACACGGGGAACGGAATGCTCTCAGGCACCGCGAGTTCGTGCGCACCGAACACGCGGGGGGCACCAAATCCGAGCTCACGAAACCGGGCAACCGTCGCAGCCTTGTCACGCATCGTCTCAATGATCTGCGGGTCGCTTACGATTGCCTCGCACCCAATCCGCCGAAACTCCTGACGATGCCGCGCCAACACCCCCAATTCCGTGTCGATCAGCGGAACCAGCACCTTAATGGAATGCTGGACAACAAGGTCGAGGAGGAACGGGACGTACCCAGGGTCTAGGCAGCGGGGCACAACGACGGACTGATCCACGACGTGGGCGGCAGCGCTCAGGGTCGACGAGTCGACTCCCAGAACGCGCGCTCCGGGCGACAAGCGCCTCGCCTCAACACCAAAAGCCCGAGCCAAGGCCACCCTCCGGCCGACGCTCGTCAACAACACGTTCATGCAGCACTGCCTCCTGGCGACGATTCGCCAAAGAACTCGGGCATGGTCGCATGCCCCGGTTGCGAGATTCCTTTCGGGGCAAGCATCTGCTTCGCCGTCAGCACCAGAATCTTCAGGTCGAGCCAGAGGCTCCAGTGGTCCACGTACCACACGTCTCGCTCGAACTTTTCCTCCCAGGAGAGCGCGTTTCGCCCATTGATCTGCGCCCAGCCAGTGAGTCCAGGAAGCACCTCCTGACGCCGAAGCTGATCGGGTGAGTACCGGTGCAGGTATTGCTTCAGCAAGGGTCGAGGGCCAACCAGACTCAGTTCGCCCCGAGCCACGTTCCAGAGCTGTGGCAGTTCATCGATGCTCCAGGCCCGAAGGAAACGTCCCAGCGGGGTGAGTCGCTCGCCGTCCGAGAGCATCCTGCCGTCAGCTCCGACGGCGTCGCGCATGGTCCTCAGCTTCACCACGCGGAAGGGGCGGCTGTCTCGTCCGGGACGTTCTTGTACGAAGAACGCCGGCGCCCCCATGGTCAGCCGCACCGCGACAGCTGCAGGCAGCAGCCACGGCCCCACCGCGACCAGTCCCGCTGCTCCTGCCAGCCGATCGAACGAGGTCTTGACCAAATAGCGCCAGCCACGCTGCAGGTGCTGCGGTGGTGCTCCGCGCGCCATTTCGGCCAAGTACCGCACCGCAAGGGCCTCGCGGGTCGCATTGGCGAGTACCCATTCCCTCCCTCGTGCGCCCATTGCGGCACGAGCTTCGGCATCGGCCGCCAGGGACTCTATGGCCGCGACCAGCGCCTTGGGGTCTTCAGGCCTGGCAAACACCCCCGCCCCCGCCTCGTCGCAAACCAACTTGCGTGCCACGCCATCGATGGCCAGAAGCGTCGGCTTCGCGCAGGCCATGTAGTCGAATACCTTGTTTGGGTAGACCGTGCGAAACGTCGGATTGTCCTGGAGCACCGCGGCCCCGACATCGCACGCATTCACAAACTCGGGCATCCGGTCCTTGGGCTGCGGGCCGCAAAACTGGAGGTTCGTCAACCCACGTCTCAGAGCCTCCTCTTCTAGCTTGGCCCGCTCGGGACCGTCGCCCACTGTGGCGATGAGTATGTCCTTCCGATCCCTGAGCAACTCCGCGGCATCGAGCAATTGCCCTACGGCATTTGCCCGGCCATGCGCCCCGGCGTACATGACCACAAACCGGTCACCCCACCCCTGCTCCCTCCGCGCGGCGTTCTCTCGCGGGGTCGGGTGGAACATCGACACATCAGCGCCATTGGGGACGAAGGAGATCTTGGCCTCGGACGCAAGCCCCCGCTTGACAAGGTCGTCTCTGAAGGCGGGGGTGAGCACATTGATGCGGTCTGCAGCGGCGCAAGCCCAGCGCTCCAGTGCATAGAGCCCTCGTGTCAGCGCGGAGCCCTCCTTGAGAACTCCGGTGGTAACTGCGCTCTCGGGCCACAGGTCGCGAATCTCGAAGATGAGTTTGGCAGGCTTGCGACGCAACCGTGCGGCAATCCAACCGGGGATGGGCGTAACGAGCGGGGGCGATGTAGCAATCACCACATCCGCATCGCGCTCCAACAGCGCCGCCGTCGCCGCCGAGAGTGTATAGCCGAAGAACGCCCACGACCTCCCGACGTACCCCTTGGTGTATGTGGTGGGGACATAGCAGCGCCAAACGTTCACCTTCCCGTCGCGCTCTTTCGTTATCCACTTGCCGCGATACCGCTCCGGCTTCTCGCCTGTCGCGTAGTTGACAGTTCCAGCTATGACCGTCACCTCATGACCGGCATCGGCCCAGAGTCGTGCCAGTTCGTTGAATCGTGACCCCCCCGGCTGGCCTGGAAGCAGGTAGTACTGGTGGATGACGAGAATTCGCATGGTGAGTCACCTGAGCCAACGCGTAACCACCGGATGTCTCGGGGGATTACAGCGTCTGTCCCTGTTGAGAGCAGCTTGAACTGTGTCGCGAAGTGGCGCGCCACCCTACCCTACCGAAAGGATTCGGTTCACACAGCGAAGCGCAACTCGCCTTTCCCAGCCCTTACCGTCCACTGCACACCGTCCCGTTGGATCTCCGCCCTGCCGACAGAGAGCACACTCACCAGGGTGAACGGAAGCATCCCCTGCCGTTCAACCACCAGCGAAGGCACCGCCACCTTCTCGCCGTAGTACCTCGACAGCCATCCCCGGGCAGGCAGCCCCTGCCCCGCCACGACGTCACCCGGCACTGGACTCCCGGAGGCATCCAGCACCACCACCTGGAACTCCCCCTCGGGTGTCTCCAGCCCGAACCCGCCCTCCACCTCCCGGAACGGATACTCGCCGCCAAGCCAGTGCAGCCGGGCCCGGTGCTCGCCCTCTCCCCGTATCGAGTCCAGGACCACGAAGAGATCCGCCGCGGCCACGAGCACCGTCCGGTGATGGACACAGCCCCCCGGATGCCGCTGGTAGCCGTAGTGCTCGCCAGCCATCCGGCCGCCGCCGCCGACCGCCGCCTCGAACGCCGTGAGCGCCGCACGCGTGCGGTACAGGTTCTTGAACCGGCGGAAGTGCAGCATTTGGTCCCGCCCGTCCACCATCACCGTGTTGTGGCTCTCGGTCGCAAGGAAGTGGGAGTGCCAACGATCCGCGCCGTTGTACTGGTAGCTCCCCGCGTCGACGAGCACGTTCTGCCCGCGCCACCAGACGTCCGCGTGCAGCATGTCGATCTGGGAGAAGCGATCGCGCAGGGTGCCGCAGCGGAAGGCGCAGTACGTCGCAGGGTCCGCCCCGCGGAGCACGTGGAAGCCCGTGCCCGCGAAGGAGACCGACCGGCGCGCAGTCCGACGCAGCGGCGCGTCGAGCGCCTTCGGCCCCAGGAACCACGCCGCGTTCTCGTCCCATGGCCCGGGCTCGAACAGCCGCTCCCCGCGCGTCAGCAGGCTCGCGGTCTGCATCGTGGGCCTGAAGTCCGAGAAGTCGCAGGTCGAGAGCAGCACCGGCATCGAGCCGTCGTTCGCCCCGAAGTTGGGCAGCCGGCCGTCAACCGGGTTCTGCTGCGCCACCAGGAAGTCGAGGCTGCGCTCGATGGCCGCAAGCCACGTCGCTGGCGCGGGCTGGCCCCCCGCCTGCAGCACGTGGGTCGCCACCAGGTACAGCTGCAGCGCCGTGCGGTGGTAGTTGTGCGACTGCTGGATGTAGCCACCGTCCTCGTAGAACTGAGCCCGGACCTGCTCCTCGAGGATGCGCAGCGCGTCCGCCTTCCAGCGCGCCGCCTCGGGAGCCTTGGGCAGCGCCAGCGCGGCGAGCAACCCGCCCAGCGCCTCGGCCACGATGTGGTTGTTGTTCACCGCCTTCTCGGCATACGCGCGGTGGTCCTCGATGTGGCGCGCGGTCGCGTGCAGGTGCCCCACCACCCTCGGCCGCACGACCTGGAGAGGCTCCACGTCGCGCAGCACTGCGAGCGCGAAGAGCCATGCCCCCATGCGAATGGCCAGCTCCTGGCCCGAGTTCCAGTGGATGCCCCGTCGCGCGGGGTTCGCCTCGATGAAGCCCAGGATCTGCCGCGCCAGTGCGGCGCCGAGCTCGGGCGCGTCGTCCGGGAAGAACGCCGACGCACGCACGAAGTGGAAGGCCTGGGGGAAGCGCGCCGGCTCCCACGTGTGCTTCACGTCCCCGACCAGGCCCTCCGCCTTGAGCGCCTGGGACCAGTGCCGGGTCGGGTCCCAGCGTCGGCCGGTCGTGGGGTTGAGGTGCCAGTCGATGGGGTCGCCGAAGTCCGCGGTCCAGCGCTGGAAGCAGAGGATGCGCCCGCGCGCCGCGTTCTGCGCAACGCTCCGCAGGCGCGCGAGGCGGGGGGCGGGAATCCGGTCGCGCATGAGAGCCGCCACGTCCCCGCGACGCGTGGCGATGAGATCGTGCAGCTCCAGGCCGGGAGGAGTGGGAGGAAGGCTTCCCTCCAGCTGCGGCATCAGGCCGGAGCGCATCCGGAGCTCCCAGCCAACGCGGAAGACAGTCCCGTGGGCGCCCAGCTCGCGAAGCTCCTGGAGGACGTCCGTCGCGCTCTGCTGGAGACGGGCGACCGTGCCGTCATTTGCCCTCGCTACGTCTTGAGCCGACTGCTTGCAGGATGGGAGCGACGGCGCCTCGCGGACCGCCCATGCTCCGTCGGGCACAGCAGCAATCGGGGGCGCCGCATCCAGGAAGGTCTGGGCCCAGGTCTCCACGCAGAGCACCTTCCAGGCCGCGTCGAACCAGGACTGCCTCCCCATGTCCTCCAGCAGCCGCTCCACTCCCTTCGGGTTCCAGAGCCCGCGCTGTCGCGCCCGCCGCGAGAGCACGGTGTCGCGCACGAAGTCTGCGTGCGCTCCCTTCATCCAGTTCGCGGCTGGGGTGTCGAACCCTGCCTTGCGCCGGGTGAGCACCTCCCGCGGGATCACGTCCGCCACCGCCTGCCGGAGGATCCACTTGCTCGCGCCGTCCCGGAACTTCAGGTCGTAGCCGCAGTCGAAGGCGAAGGCCACCAGCCGCGGGTCGGCCAGCGGCACCCGCGACTCCAGGCTGTTCGCCATGCTCATCCGGTCGTCCTGCTGGAAGAGTCCCGGGAGGTAGGTCTGCAGATCCCAGTGCATCACCTTGTCGCCTGGGTCCCGCGCGGGCGAACGCGCCACCGTGTCCAGGAACGTCTCACGAGCCACGTCGCGCGAGACCAACCCCTCCTCGGCGATCAGCTCGCGCCAGGCCTCCTCGGACACCTGCGCGAAGGTCTCGAAGTACAGCAGCCGCCAGTCCGCGGCGTACTTCGCCGCGTGCGCCAGGCGCATCAACGTCTTCTGGTCCGCGAGCTGGCGCCGCAGGTTGCCTCCGACCTGGGCAAGCTCCCCCGCCCCCGCCGCCCGGGCGCCGCTCCCCTTTCGGCGCAGCCACGACGCCAGCACCCGCGCCGGGTGGGCCAGCGCGTACCGCGCGTAGCCGCCGAAGATCTCGTCTGCCGCCTGGCCACCCAGGCACACCTTCACCTGCCGCGAGGCCAGCCGGCTCACGTGGTACATCGGCAGCATCGCCGCGCCGATCACCGGCTCGTCCTGGTGGTAGATCGCCCGCCGCAGGTCCTCCGGGAAGCTCGAGCCGTCGAGCGAGGCAAGCTCCAGCTCGAGCCCCAGCGCCTTCGCAGCGGCCTCCTGGAAGGGACGCTCGTCGATGACCCCCTGCCGCGAGAAGTGGATGCCGAAGCACCGCGGCGGACGCCCAGCCCGCTTCGCGAACGACGCGACTGCGCTCGAGTCGATGCCGCCGCTGAAGAAGGCACCGACCGGGACATCCGACATCAGCTGGTCTGAGACCACCTTCGTGAGATGCTCGCGCAGCGCCCGGACCCGAGTCTCCGGGTCGCCATCGGCCTGCGCGAAGGAGTCCAGGGACCAGTAGGTGCGCCGGTGCAGCCCGCGCCTGTCGACGGTGACGTACTCCCCCGGCCGCACCACCTGGATGCCGCGGAAGAACGTCCGCTCGAACAGCGGGGTGTGGAAGTGCAGGTACTGGTTCAGCGCCTCCGGGTCCAGCTCCCGCGGGACTTCGGGACACTGGAGCAGCGCCTTCATCTCGCTGGCGAAGAGCACGCGTTCGCCGTCGTCGTGGAAGTAGACCTGCTTCACCCCGAGGTGGTCGCGGGCGAGCACCAGCTCCTGGCGCTTCGAGTCCCAGTAGGCGAAGCCGAAGATGCCCATCGCCCCGGCGAGCGCCGCGGGACCGCGCTCACGCAGGAGGTACAGCAGCGTCTCGGTGTCGGAGGTTCCACGGAAGGAGTGGCGGGCCGCGAGGGCGGGGCGGAAGTCCGCGTGGTTGTAGAACTCACCGTTGTAGGTGATCCAGCACTGGCCCGAGTCGTCGCGCATCGGCTGGGCGCCGGTCGGCGTCAGGTCGACGATCGAGAGCCGGCGGTGGCCCAGGCCGATGGGGCCTTCGACGTGGAAGCCCTCGGCGTCAGGACCGCGGTGAGCGATGGAGCGCGTCATGCGCTCGAGCAGGCTCCGGTCGATGGGACGGTTGGGGTCTGCGTAGTTGAAGATGCCTGCGATGCCGCACATGACTACGTGGCCTCACTTCCGATCTGCAGGGATGGGGACGTGCGTGGCTGTGCATGGCGGGCGGGACACCCGCCCCCACAGGGCTCCCGGCCTCCGTGCCGGGACGTGCGTGCGGACGTGCGTGGCAGCGCAACGAGCACCGAACGACGAACGAGACGGAGCTGCCGGCCTCCGTGCCGGGACGTGCGTGCGGACGTGCGTGGCAGCGCAACGAGCACCGAACGACAAACGAGACGGAGCTGCCGGCCTCCGTGCCGGGACGTGCGTGCGGACGTGCAAAGGCGGGACGGTGCAGTGATCCCGACCGTCGGTGACGGCGCGGCCCCCTTGCCCGGAGGCCGACGAAGCTCCGGGGCCGAACTTCGGAGAACCGGGGGCTGAGAGCCCCCGGCTATTGGGTCTCCAAGCCCCTCCGGGGCTGGCCCCCGGCACGCGGCCGTGGAGCTTCGAGCACTGCTGGTTGCCTGATCGTGGCGATCGGCTCGCTCGAGGCAGTGGGCCCCTGGCCTTCGGGCCAGGGTTCGCCGCGCCATCGAACAGCCAATCCTCCGCGATCGAGGGCCGGTGTTCCGGACGACCTGACCACCGACATCCCTGCGACGGAGGTGGGCGCCACGCATTGGGTCCCTAGTGCCATCGAAGAACCACTCCGCCGCAGGAGACGTTCCGCGGCACCGCGCCGGGGGCCAGCCCCGAAGGGGCTTGAGAACCCAATAGCCGGGGGCTCTCAGCCCCCGGTCTTCCCGAACGGCCTCACAGCCCCGAACATCCCCAACGGAATCCGCCGGTGGTGCAGCGAGTCGCGTGCTCATGCGGCGATGGCAGACGCGTCTGGAGGCTGTAGTTCGCGTTCGGTCCAACCGGAGGACAGGGAGGCATCCTTGAGCCCAACCTCACTCGGCCGGATTCCGAGAGCGGAGTAGGCCTCTGCAACCTCACGGATGGCGCACAACGCCCTGCAAATCCGATCGACCGCCTTGTATCGGCCGTCTCGACTCGCATCCTTCAGTGCAGGCTCCGCCCCCGCGACGAGCAGCGAGAGCTCTTCCAGGTAGTGCATTGCCAGGTCGTCGGCCAGCGCGTCCCACTCCGCCGCGACATCCGGAAGGTTCTCTGCCGTACGCTCCAGCGTCGCGACGTACAGGTCGAGGTTCATGACCGCCCTCTGCGAATCTCACTCGGGGATCCTGCCATCGATTGATCGACCGGCGCGCCACGCTGGCATCTCGCCCGCTACTCCGCCACCTCGGCCACACCCTCCCGGATGCTCCGCACCGCCATCAGCGTCGCCCACGACACGGCGTGGAGCTGCTCCCACGGAATGGGCCAGGCGCCGCCGGTCCTCACGGCCTCGAGGAAGGTCTCGAACTCGGTCCGGTGCCCCTTGTCCTTGCCCCCGCGCGCGGTCTTGCACTTCCCGCCCTTCCACACCTCGATGCGGTCCCAGTTCTCCACCAGCCCGACCCGGCCGCCCCCGAACACCTCGATCCGCTCTGGCGGGTACGCCCGGTCCCCCCGCGACTGGTACGAGATGTTGGACACGCTCCCGTTCTGGTGCCGCAGGGTGATGAACACGCTGTCGTCGCTGGTGTCCTGGCCGCCCACGTTCCCCACGGACTCGGCGTAGACCCGCACCGGAATGCTCCCGGCGATCGCCGTGCACGTGTCGATGGCGTGGCACGCCTCCCCGACGATGCGCCCGCCCCCCACGTCTTCGTCCTGCGGCCACGCATTCGCCGGAATGGGCCCTGGCGAGAAGCGGTGCGAGACGGTGATGGGCGCGACGCCCTCGAACGCCTCGCGGAGCTTGCGGGTCGCCGCCGCGAACCGGCGGTTGAAGCCCACCATCAGGATCGGACACTCGGGTCCCAGCTCCTCGACGACCTGGGAAATCTGGTCCAGCTCCTCGGGCTTGATGCAGAGGGGCTTCTCCACGAAGACGTGCTTGCCCGCCTTCAGCGCCTCGATCACCAGGCCCGCGTGCAGGTCGTGACGCGTGGCGATGAACACCGCCTTGGTCTGCGCATCGTCCCAGAGCTCGCGCACGTCCGTCGCCGCGAATGCGAAGCCCCCGTTGCGCCCGCTGTGCTCGGCGTTCATCCCCTTCGCGGTGCAGAGGCCACGCCAGGAGACGCCCCGCACCTTCCCCAGCGCCGGCAGCATCACCAGCCGCGCGAAGTTGCCCGCGCCGACAAGGCTCACGCCCAGGGGTCCGCTCGAGGGCTTGGACTTCAGCTCCAGCCGACGGCTGCGCGGTCCCTTCGACTCCGGGTACTCGAGGACAATGCCGTAGTAGGGCTCGGAGTTGGTGGTGATCAGTTCGTAGGCGCGCTCGGCCTTCTCGATGGGAAAGCGGTGGGTGGTCAGCTTCTCCACCGGCAATCGCCCGGAGGCGATGGTGTCCAGCACCGCCTCCATGTTCCGCTGCGCGGTCCAGCGCGCGTGGCCGATGGGGTAGTCGATGCCCTTGTCCTCGTACTGGGGATCGCTGCGCCCGGGCCCGAGCGAGGAGGAGACGGTGAACTCCAGCTCCTTCATGAAGAAGGGCGGGCGCGGCAGGTTCAGCCCGACGACGCCGACCAGCACGATGCGCCCCTTGGGACGCGTGACCTCGGCCGAGAACTCGATGGGCTCGTTGCTGGGGGTCGCCGCGGTGATGATCACGGAGTCCACGCCGTACTGGCCGGAGAAGTCCTTCACCGCGCCGGTCGGAGAGCCGATGCCGACGGCGTCACAGCCGAGGCTCTTGGCCAGCTCCAGCTTCTTGGGGTCCACGTCGGTCCCGAAGACGCGGCAGCCCTGGGCCTTGAGCAGGCAGACGCAGATCTGCCCGATGAGTCCCAGGCCGATGACCAGCACGCGGTCGCCGAGGTGGGGCTGCGCGAGGCGGACGCCCTCGAGGCCGATGGAGGCCACGGAGGTGTACGCGGCCTGCTCGAAGGTGACGCCGTCGGGGATGCGCGCGCAGAGGTTGCGCGAGACGCTCACGATGCCGGCGTGGGGCCCGGCACAGGCGACGCGGTCGCCGGGCTTGAACTCCTGCACGCCGCGGCCGCACTCGAGGACGATGCCGGCGGAGGAGTAGCCGAGGGGCATGGGCTCGTCGAGCTTGGCCATGACCTGGGTCAGCGTGGGGATCAGCCCCTCCTGCTTGACCTTCTCGAGGACGCGGCGGACCTGGTCGGGGCGGGCTCGGGCCTTGCCGATGAGGCTCTTCTTCGCGAGGTCCACGACGTAGCGCTCGGTCCCCGCGGAGATGAGAGAGGCCATGGTGGCCACCAGGACCTGGCCCTGGCCGGCGATGGGGTCGGGGATGTGGCGGACTCGGGTCTTGCCGGAGCGGACTTCCTGGACGACCTGTTTCATGGGCTCTCCTGGAGTGGGCTGGAAGCGGCGGATGGTGCCACGGATGGGTGGGGCGGGCCACTGCACCGCCGAGCGAAAGGGCCCCTGACGCGCCAACCACCTACTTGATGGCGCGAATGAGCAATGCCAACCCGAAGTTTTTTCCGTATCGCCGCACGAGGCTTCTGGGCCACATCAGTTTCGCTAGTCGAAGTAGAGGCCCCGGGTGTCGTTGCCCTACTGCCCCCTCGAGAAGATCTCCGAGGGAGAGCTGGACCCGAATATCCGCAAGCCGAAAGTCGGAAAACAACTCCCGTGCGGCACCTACGGTGTAGGCCTTCGTCCCCGGACTCTCAAGATGCTCTGAATAGATTTGAGTCAACGAGGTGCGCGGCTTGCCGTGGAGCAACGCATAGCGCGCCCACAACATGGCGCCCACTATTGAGTCACGGTGATAGATCATCACCCGCGCCTCGCCACCAGGCCGGAGCACGCGGAAGACCTCGCGAACAGCTTGGGCCGTGTTCGGCGTGTGGTGCAGCACCCCGTAGGAGTAGACAAGGTCGAAAGCCCCCGCCGCAAAGGGAAGCCTCTCGGCATCTGCTACTCGGAGGTCGGAGGCGAGGCCGTACATCGCCAGGCGCGCCTTCGTGAGGGCGACAGCTCGCTCTGTCAGGTCCACACCAGTTAGCGAGGCAGGCCGACTCCTCGCCCATTCGAGGTGGTCGGCCCCCATCCCCACACCGACCTCAAGAACATCCTTGCCGCGACCATCCCCGAATCCCGCGAAGGGAGCCAAGTACGGCTCCAGCCGATAGCGCTCCGCGGCTTGAGCCTCCAGTTGGACCTGCAGCGAGCCCCCCTGGGCATACACCTCCCCACAGGACGAACGTTGCCAGAAGGATTGGACTTCGTCCTTCAAGAGGTCGTTGTCGACATCGCTCTCAGGCACGAGGGCCTCCTGACTAGGGTTGGCATGCGGTCAACTGATGCCCGACCCGATGAGTTCGGCAAGACTCCATGTCCGCTCGCTGAGCGCGTCCCCGCCGGCAGGAATCAACTGAACCTCGCCTGGTGAGGGGAAGCAGCGGATACTGCCACGAAAGGGGGGGATCGAACCACGCCTCAACCCCCATCTTTCACTTGACGACCGTTTCTCCCGCCCCCCTGCCTCTGCTACCCTCACCGGGACTGGTTTCCCACCCACCTCCGTGGAGAGCACGATGCGACGCCTTGCTTGCCTTGTGGCCATCGGCTGCGTAGGGACTGCATGTCACGACGCCCCGCCCCTCCTTGATGACGAGTTTGTCCAACTCGGCAGTCCGCTGGCCGGGGGCAATGGACCCGCTCCCACTGACCTGTCCCCACAAGGAACCGCAACTCGAACCCAGGCCTTTTCCTGGACCAAGGTTGCCAACCCCGCCGTGGTCTCCTACCGGATTTGGATCGAGGGGGTGGCGTTCTATTCCTTC
>CAZAIE010000088.1:0-12764 GCA_964485035.1 uncultured Myxococcaceae bacterium
GCTCGATGCCACCGGGCGGCAGCGGCCACTTCGTTGGTCCGTCTCCCTTGTGCAGCGAAACCGTGCGCCACTGGCCCGCGAAGGGGTAGATGGCACCCATCAGCTCGGCGTGAACGCGCTGGACCACGGTGGTGGTCAACGCGACGGGCTCCGCGCGATCGAGGTATGACGCCACCAGCTCCATCGCCCGCGCAACTCCCTCGTCCTCGCGACGGTGGATCTCTTCGCGGTCGAGACAGCCGGCGAAGTTCAGGAGGATGCCGTCGCTGCTCTCGATCCAGTCCCACTCACGGTCGTAGTTCTGCCAGGGGATGGGGACCACGCGGGGCGACGTCGGAGGAACGACGGCGGCCAGCTCTTCGACCCGTTCCTTCGACAGCTTCCGATGCTTGACTGGTATCGTGTAGAAGGTGCCCGGCTCGCCCGCCTGGTAGAAGTCAGCCTTGGCCTTCCCGCCGCCGCTGCGAAAACGGAAGCCGAAGTCCCGCTCGGCCCATCGCCAGTGCACGCGGCTCATCGGACACCCCCGCGAATCACCAACGCAGCGGCCTCTACCGTCGCGTCGTCAAGGATGCCGAGTCCAACGTCGAACAGCAGCACCAGGGGGTTGCGCCGCAGAAGGATTTCAGTCCGAAACTTCTCTGCGCTCGATTGGGCCACGAAGGTGCGTGACACAAGCGCGCCGACGTAGCCTTCCGGGTCGGTGAGCTGGGTTCCGCGGTCGACGAACGCGGCGTAGATGTCGTTCGAGCTAAGCGGGTACGCGGCCTTCACAAACTCCTTCACCTTCGGCACGAACGCACCGTAGGGCGGGTTCATCACGGCGACGTCGTAGTGGCGCCCGAGCATCTGGAGCAGCTTGAGACCGCGCGCTGTGTCCTCGGCGAAGAGGCGCTCGGCCGGGTCGGTGGCGGTCTGCGCAGCGGCATCCTCGATGGCCACGAGCAGTTCCTGTTGGAGCTGCGCGGCCTCGTTCTCGAGCACCTTGCGTTCGAGCTCGAGCTGCTTGGCCTTCGCCCGATCGCCGTCGGTGACGATGGTGCCAAGCTCCAACTGCGCGCTGGCTTTGCGCTTGATGAGCTTCGTCAGGCCCTTGTCCTTCGCCTGCGCATCGACCCAGTCGTCGAGCACCTGGCCGACGCCTTCGCGCACCTGGACAAGGCTCCCCAGCTCGCCGACGTGCTGGAGGTTGTCCCACAGCGTCTTGAACAGGCGCTCGCGCAGCTCCGGCGAGCCGAGCTTCGAGCCGACGTGCTCGACGAGCTGCTTGAGACGCTCGGCCCCGAGGTTGACCGCGTTCGCAACGACCAGGTTGCTGCGCCGCACCTTCACGTCGAGCGGCGAGAATCCGTGCTGAAGCGCGGCCTCCTTCGCGGTCAGCATCAGCGACAGCGACGCGATCTGAATGGCTCGAGGGTCGATGTCGATGCCAAAGAGGTTGCGCTCGAGGATGGTCGAGGGGATTGCGCGCGGGTCGTTCACCGACGGCTCCGCGGGCCAGCCCGGCTGCCCCGCGTGCTCGATCTCGTCGAGGTACATTCGGTGGAAGAGACCGAAGGCGTACTGGCCGAAGTGCATCGTGCCGCATGCCGGATCGATGAGCGTGATGTCGATGGCGCGCTTGAACTCTTCGACCTGCCCATCGTCAGTGAGCCGCATGTAGCGGATGCGCTCGCCCGTCCTCGGCACAAGGTAGTCCGCGACCGGTGCGTCGCTCGTGCGCTTCCCCGGCAACGGCGGCGCCACCTTCGCAGCCAGCGCCGAGTCCGGGTGCATCTGCAGCCACAGTCGGCCGAGGGTGTTGTCGACGAGCGCCTTCACCACCCACGAGGGCGTGTAGAACTGGTTGATGACGGCCAGCTCATACGAGGAGCGGGGCGTACCCTTGTTCTCGTCGCGAACGCGCTTCTTCTCGTCGCGGTTGAAGAACTGGTAGACCCAACCGAGGAAGTCCTGCGCGCGGTAGGCGTCCGCATGCAGGTCCTCGTTGATCATCTTGAGAACGTGGGTGAGCGCCGCGTGCGTCGGCCAGACGCAGGCGTACTCGTGGTCGGGATCGAAGAGGACGCGGATCTCGCTCGTGACCAGGCGAAACGCCGAAGTAAGGCCATCACGCAGAAGCGCTTCCTCGGCGTCCTCCTCATACTTGTAGCGGCTGCCAGCAGCCGCGCGGAAGTCACGGAGGTACCGCGAGCGTGCCTGCCCCGGGACGGGCGTGATGACGTCGGTCTCCTCGGGAGGAGCGTTCGGGTCGCCTGGTGGTGGCAGGTAGAGCAGCTTGCGCGCCTCCATCGCCTTGAGACCAACGAGCCGGTTGAGAAGCGTGTAGGTCAGCTCGCGGATGACGTTGTCGTAGCCTCGTTCGGGCGTTCCCTCGGAGAGCGACTCGCGCGCGACCAGCGCCTCGACCCGGCGCCGAACGGCCACGGACGGAGCGGGCAGGCTCATCTTGTCGAGCGCGACGTGCTTGCCGTTCCTGCGAAGCCCGAGCCGCTCGAGCTGCGCACCGAACTCGTCGTCGAGCGCCTTGCGGACCTTGGGCACCCACGACTTCACCGCCTCCTTGAGGCTGTCCGAGAGAGCCTGGGCCGACGCGGGGCCGTTTTCGTTCTGGTCGCTCGGGCTCACTTCACCACCACCGTGAAGCCCTCGCGCACGCGGGCCTTGAGCTCTTTCGAGAGGGAATCGAGCGTGCTGTCGACGTCCGCCTCAGTCGCGAAGCGCTTACCGACGAGCACCGAGGCCGGGCGCCACTCGAACACTTTCTCGCCGGGGGGCGGCGGCGGAAGAACGAGCGCGGCCAAGTCAGACTCGACTTGGGAACGATACGCAGGCAGCGCCACGAGCGCTTGCTCCAGCGTCGTCAGGCTGCGCTTGCCAGCAGCATCGAGGAGCGACTCCACCGACGACAGCGCGAGCGGCGGGTAGTGACACGCGCGCCCCATTCCGAACACCTTGGTGACGACCGCCTCGCGTTGGGGGGCGGGCGCGTTCTTGTAGCTGTCGCTGCTGTGGATGGCTGCGAGCGCCGCCTCGGCAGCGTGACGGACCTCGTCGTAGCTCTGCACGAAGGCGTCTCGGTACGCCGCGAACGCCGCGTCGAACGCCGAGCGGTAGTCTGACCAGCGCGCGACGACCGCCTTTTCGGCCACGATGGCCGTGAGGTCCTTCGCTGCCTGATCGAACGCTTCACGCTTCGGATGCGCATCGGGCAGCGGGTGGTCGGTCGCGAGCGACACCAGCCGACGCGAAAGGTCGAAGTCCTTGTGTCGGTTCGCGTCGAGGAAGTTCCGGAGCGCCTCGACGGACTGGTGGAGCGTCTTCCAGACGTCCTCCTTCGCGAGGAAGGCAGTGACCACCGCTGTCGGGTCCTTGGCCGTCGTCGGCTCCGTCAGCGCGCTCTCTGCACCGAGGATGGCCTCCGGCACCGGGAGCCCCTGCTGCGCCCGAATGCGGGCGTCATCGATGCGAGACTTGAGCGTGAGCCCGAGGCTTCGCACCGCCGCAGCGATCGCGTTACCGGACTCCGGCGTACCGCTCACGCCCATCGCGATGAGCGTCTTGCTCGCCTTCTTAATCTGGTCGACCGACAGGCTCGTCTCCGCGATGCGGAACGTGGCCTTTTTGAACGACGTGATCTTCGAGAACAGCTCGTCGGCGCCCTTGTAGTCGTAGAGCGCAGTCGGTCCAGCGGCGCTCTGCTGCTCAAGGTAGACGGCGCCCGCACGGAAACAAGCTGCGAGAAGCAGGCGAACGAGCTCGTCGGGCCAGCCGAAGGGAGCCCGGGAGAACCCCTTGAAGCCCTTGGCGTCCTTGGCGTCAAGGAGACGTGCTCCTTCGGCATCTGCGTCCTCGTCGCGCAGATCCGTCAGCACTTCGAGCACCTGCGCCACGAGTGCCGCCTCACGCTGGAGGCTGCCCTGCGTGTCGAAGAGACTCAGATCGGGCGCGACCTTGTGCAGCTCGGAGGTCGTCGGGCTGAGCAGCGCCTTGAGGTTCTTGGCGAACTCGAAGGAGCGATCGGCGATGGCGAAGCGCGGGTAGACGTTCGGGATGACCGACGAGAGCGCGCTCTTGATCGGCTCCTTCAGGTCAGAGACACCTTCGAGGCCGATCTCCTGGCCGCCGTGGAACAGGGTGCCCGTGAGGAACGCGCGCTCGAGGTCCTTCACCAGCGCGCTCCGCAGCTCGTCACGCTCCTTGCGTTTCTCGGAGAGCGCGTCCTGTGTGTCTGAGGAGCTGTCCTCAGTGAAGCGCTTGTCGCCGGTGACCTTGACCAGCGCCTCGTAGCGCTTGAAGCGGGACTCGAGGTTGTCGGGCGCATCCGCAACCCACCACACCGTCTTTCCCTTCGCGCCGGCCGCCTGGTTTTGCCGACGTACTTCGTCGAGGTCCGTCTTGCGGCCCGGCGCGAGTGGGCTGGTGAAGACGACTTCCAGCTCAGGGCCGGTTTCGACCGCCTCTCCGTCGAGATGCACGCCGAACGAGAACGGGACCTTGGTGGCGCCGTGAGTCACCGCGAAGTTCGACAGCTTCTTCCGTGTGACGACCTCGTCCTTGCAGAGCTGCTGCGCCGTGCGCCGTACCGCCGCGATGCTGATGCTCTTCGTTCCGCCAGGCCGGACCATCTCCTGGATGGCCTGCTCGATGGTTCGCTCGCGTTCGTTGAGGAACTTCCACTCCCCGGTCGCCTCGTCACGGGCGACGTAGCCAGCCTCCTGAAGCGCGGTGAGCGTCGCTTCGACCTGGACGCGAAGCGGAGCGATCTCGGTGGTGACATCGCGCACCAGGAGCTTCGCGAGCGTCTCGGGAACACGAGGCACCCAGGTGATGCGCTGGAGCAGCCAGAGCACCTTGAGGACGCGCGACGACTCGACGGGCATGTCGGGGACGCGCTCGTCCGACTCGTAGATCGAGCGCACCCCCGAGGCGCCGAGGTACTCCTGCGAGAGCAGGTCGTTCTCGACGGCATCGAAGACCTGGTCGAAGCTGACGACGACTCCGAGTTGTTTGTCGGCGAGGTCCTGGAGGGCCTCCATGACAACGGCGATCATCGAGCGCACGCCGCCCGAGATGCGGAAGCCGGAGAGCGCCTCGAAGATGTCTTGCGCCAGGCGAACCTGGTGAGGGAGGAACGGATAGGCGTCGATGAACGAGCGCTCCGTAATGCTCGCGAGACGGCGGCTCGCCTTGATGTCGGCGAGATCTGCGATGTGACCCTCGTGCTTCGCGTAGAGCGCCTTGAGCCCGCCCTCTTCCGCAGGGCGCTTCTTGAGGATGCGCTCCGAGACGACCTTGTTGATCTCGTCGGAGATGAGGTGCGGCTTGAGCTCGAAGCGGGCGTTCAGGCGCCCGACGAGGGTCGGCTGGAAGTTCGTGCGGTCGACGACCTTCTCGAGGTCCTGCTGACTGGTGACGATGAGCCAGACCTTGCCCTTGCCCTTGTTGCCGATCATCTCGGCGAGGCTGTTCAGCTCTCCGATCTTCTCGTTCGAGTCGCCGATGAAGGTGCCCATCTCGTCGATGACGAACACGAGGTGCTGCGACTTACCTCCGGTCGGCTTCTGTGCATCGACCCACGCGACGAGCTCGTCTGCGATGCCTTCTGCCGTGAGCTTCTCGTGGCGGAACATATCGGTGAGCGCCTGCAGCGCGGACTGCTCATCCGGGTACTCCTTCGGATCGATCTTCGGCAGCACCTTAGAGAGGCGCCGACGAACGGTCATCAGGTCGTCGCGGCCCTGTTCGCTGCGCCACGGCACGCCATGGAGCGACTCGAAGGTCTCCGCGAGCTTGTCGAGAAGCCCTCGCTGATGCAGGCGCCGCTCGATGCGGGCGACGACGAAGTTCTCACCGAAGCCGATGTCTCGATAGAACTCGGAGAGGAGGATCTCTCCCACGGAGTTCGGGTTCGTTAGCGACTGGCGGCTCTTGATCTCGAACGCGATGGTGCGGACCTGCGTGTTCAGCTTGATCTCGCCGAGCCGCAGGCGAACGTCCTTGCCTCGCTGGCTGTCCGAGAGGTGCTTCACGAACGCGTCGACGCAGCGTTCGCCGTCGGCTCCGAGCTCGTCGTTCTGAAGCAGGTAGCCGAGCACCTTGGCGAAGTGCGACTTGCCGGAGCCGAAGAAGCCGGACACCCACATGCCTACGACATCGCGCGAGGCACCGCCGCGCCGGAGCGTCTCGCTCACCTGCGTGAACGTGTCGACGATGCGCTTCAGCTCGTCCTCGATCTTGTCGGTGACGACGTACTCACGGACTTCGTTCGCAAGGGCCGAGCGATCGAACACCTTGACGACGCCTTCGACCTTCACGCCGATGTCGCGCTTGATGATTTCTCGAACGGTGGTCATGTGGTGGCTCTCTTCCTCGATCGCATCGTTCGTCCTCAGCGCGCGAACAGCTTGACGGCGAGGTAGTTGGCGCCATCAGCCTGGTTCATGAAGTGAAGCTTTCCGCCACGTTCCTCGCCCGGAAAGCCGAGGACAATGCGGGCTTCAAGATCGCGCAGGCCTCGCAGGACTTCGCCGTACCGCACGACGGGATGCAGCGCGACGGTCGCATACACGAAGACGTTGCCGCCCGGGACCTTGGCGGCCTCCTCCGTCAGGCGGGCCTGAAGAGTTGCCTCGGCTCGCTTGGAGAGGCCCTGCTTCATCCAGCGGTAGTCCTCGAACTCGTCCTCCTGGAGCGATTCGATCTGCTCCTCGCTCAGGCCAGAGAACAGGAACCCGGAGAGGTCGAGCAGCCGGTACTGGATGTTCTTTGCGTCCAGCTCGGGAACGAAGGTGTCGAGCAGGTGCTCGCGGAAATCGAGCTCGCGGTCGGGCGGGTAGATCAACAGGACGGAGCTGTCGGTCTTCACGCCACGGTCATGACGAAGCGGCGTCTTGAGCAGCTCGATGAGTGCGGTGAACATGCTCTCCATCAGACGCCCCTCACGTCGAGCTCGACGACGTCTCCCTGCATGCGGAATCGCAGCGCGCCGACGCGGTTCATCTCACCGAGCGCATCGATGACCTCGGTCGTGTCGAGGCAGAGCAGCTTGAAGGCTGGCGACTGCACGATGTCGAGAGGCGCTACACCCGCAAGACGCAGCGCCCGCACGACAAGGCGTACCGGCGCGCCGTAGAGGGCAGGCCGGATTGATGTCTTGCGAATCGTCCCGCGCGCGAGCCCGAAGTCGCGGATGCTCGCTGTGTACTTCTGGGCCACGGCAACGCGCGTCTCATCGGACCACGCACGCGCTTCGGGATGGGCGCGGTAGGCTCGCTCGATGAACGCGAGCACATCGGCGAGGCGAAGCTCCGCGGGCGCGCGACGAAGGAGCGGATAGAGAAGCTCAAGGCCGAGGTCGGTGACGAGGCGATCGTTGAGCGCGAAGAACACGTAGGCGGTGAGGCTGCGCTCGGGCTCCGAGGTGCAGCGCGTCCACTCGGCCCAAAAGGCGGCGAAGAGCGGATCCTCGGCGTCGAGCCGGTAGCGCGCCTTCAGCTCCTTCCAGAGCTTTTCGCGCGCTGCCTTCGAAGGTTTGGCGAGGCGGTTCTCCTCCACCACCCGCCGGCGGTACTCGGCCGACGGGAGAGCCTCCGATTCACCATCGAGGAGCTGGTGAAGCTCCGTGAACAGCGCCGAGCGCGCAGACAGCCGAGACGTGTACGGCGCGGACGGGGCGAGTCCTGCCACCGATGCGTGAACGCCGTTCGTCTTCGACTGTGGCGCGCGGGCCGTCATCGACCTTCCTTCCCGCCCGAGTCGATGTCCTGGCGATCCGCCGCCCCGCCCGACTTCACCCAGTCGTCCACCTCGTCGCGCTTGAACTTCCACAGGCGACCGACGCGGTGAGCCGGCATGCCCTTCGCGCTGATCCACGTGTAGACCGTGTCCTTGCTGACCCCCAAGTACTCCGAGATTTCGTCCACTGAGAGCCATCGGTCATCCATGCGTCACCTGGTTCAAGGCCGGGCGGTCGAGGGCGGCACGGTATCATAGGGCGATGCCGTGTTCAACCGGGTTTGGTTGGGTTTCGACGGAAGGAACCGGGTGACTTCCGCCTGGGCCGGGTGGTCTCAAAAAAGGCCGAGCTGCTTCTCGGCGGGGATCGGCAGGACGCCGATGATGACCCACGGGTTCACGGCCACCTGGTGCCACTGCTGGGTGGTGCCGAGGAAGAGATGCAGATCCTTCTTCAGGAACTCGTCCATGTACTTCTGACGGACCTTCGCAATCGCCTTCGACTCGTCGCCGTCCACCGAGCGCAGGCAGTTCCAGTAGAGGGCGCCGATCTCCCAGTCGAGGATCTGCTGCTCGCTCTTCTTCCCGGCGGCGTCCTCGAACCTGTACGAGAACTTGTAGGGCAGCTTCGGGATCACCCTGAAGGTCTCTCGCCAGGTGTTGTCCTCGAACAGCTCATGCTGTCGCGAGGCCTCGCGCATCTCCTTGACCTTGTTGATGTCCCACTCGCGTTCGTCCTCTTCGACGACGAACGCCAAGATGCGGGCGGGCTTGAATACGGCGAGCGAGATCTGATTCGCCTTCGCGCCCGCGATCAGCTCCTCGAGGTTGTCGTAGACGCGGGCCTTCTTCAGCAGGATCTCGCGACGCTCACGCCAGTTGTGGTCCGTGCTCATCTCGCCGACGGGCACGAGCTCGCGCTGATCCACGGGGCGAAAAGTCTCCGGGCGGACGTCCACGGTGTTGCGTTGGAGGCGGCACTCGACCCAGTCGTACTTGCTGTACTGCTGCTTCTCATCGAGACGTCGGAACGGAACGGGATAGATGCGCACCCACGTTCCGTCTTCGCGCACGCCCGCGGTGCAGACCGTCTCGCCGTACTTCCGAGAGAGCGTGGGGTACGTCTTGACGGTGATGAGAACGCGCTGCTTCTCCATCGTGCCCCCACATTCTCACAAGTGCTTGGCGGTGAGATCCTTGCTGGCCTTGCCCTCGAGCGCTTCGGCGACGCAATGGCGGTGGCACTGGTTCGGCTGGTGCTCGTAGCAGGTGAGCGTCACGCGCTCGCCTGCGTCAATCCAGCCCTGGATCTTCTTCAGCGCCGCTCCCTGCTTCGGGAGCCACGTGCGCTCGTAGTCGGCGAACAGCGCGTCGTAGTCGGCCTGCGTGTCGAGGGATTGCCGCTGCTCTGACGCGATGCCGAGCTCGGGCAGATGCTCGTAGCGGATGCCGACGCCCTCGCACCCGCGCGCGAGCGTGTTCTTCGAGAAGCCGTACTTCCGGCTGATGGGGTTTCGGCGCACGTCGCAGAGGAGCGTGACGCCGCTCTTGAGCAAGATGGTCAGGTAGCTCTCGAGCGTGTGGCCCTCGTAGCCGATGGTGCTCAGCGCAGGACCGGTCGCCTTGGCGCGGACTGCCTTGATGCGGGCGAGAGCGGCGTCGTCGCCTTTGAGGACGCGCTCGGCGATCTCGCTGCGGGTCGCGAAGAACGGGAAGCGCCGGTATGTGTCGGCGACCAGCGCGTCCCCGTGCAGACCACGGTGCCGCTTCGCGAAGGCCACGAGCTGCATGTCCATCGTGCGCCCGATGATCTTCTGCCCCTCCGCGGTGATCTGCCAGCCGTCCTCGTCCTCGAGGAGCCCACGCTCGATGAGCTTCCGCCGATCCGCGTAGGACGTGAACGAGAACGCGCCGAACTTGTACGGGACGAAGTCGTAGGGAGCCTCTCCCGTGGACGCCTCCTGGCAATACAGGAACAGGAGCTTCTGGAAGTCGAGCATGCCGGACGTGCCGCCGAGCGCATCAAGGAGCTGCAGTAGCTGGCGCTGCCGCGAGAACAGCATCGGCGTCGAGCGTGTGGAGGTGCGGGCAGTCGTGGCGGTCATTTCGTCTTCCTTGTCGTCGTTCGCCGCACCGGCTTGGCCCGCGTACGTGCTTCGCTTGCTCCACCGGCGCGCACCCAGTCGTCAACCTCCGAGAGCTTGAACTTCCAGAGTTTCCCGACCCGATGGGCAGGCAGCCCCTTCGCGTCGATCCAGCGGTACACCGAGTCCTTGGCGACGCCGATGTGAGCCGCCACGGCGTCGACCGACACCCAAGGCTCGGCGCTCGTCATCGGTGCCACGGCTCGCATGCGCGCAGAACCTATCAAGATCCACGTGATCGAACAACTTCCGATTCATGTCGGTCAAAGTCGTTCAGACCCGACAATACGCGTCCACGCCGCCCGCTGCTCGGCCCACGTCCCCGCGTGAGCCACCTCCCGGAGCGTCCGCTCGGCCATCGGCTCCGCGCCGTCGACGGCTTCGAGTGCCAGCACCTGCTCCTGGAGGTCGGCGGCCAGCATCAGCAGGTCGAAGAGCTGCGTGACCCGGGCGCGCGTGAGCCCCAGCTTGCGCGCCACGGCGGCCTGGTCGGCCACGAGCCCGCGCTCGATGGCGGCCTGCAGGTGGTGCGCGAGGGCGAGCTGCCGGGCGACCTTGGCGGGGCGTCGCACGGGCTCGGGCTTGTCGGGCGGCGGCGTCGGTGTGAGCTCCACGCTGCGGCTCCGGCGCCAGAAGATCGGCTCCTCGATCACCCGGTAGTCGCTCGGCGTGTTCTTCCTCGTGCCCTCGTCGCTGGTCTGCCGGTCGCTCACGCTGCCTCCTTCGAGCCCGCGGCGGCGCCGAAGTCGATCAGCTCGACCCGGCACGTGCCCTTGTCCTCGTCGACCACCACCTTGTCGATGAGCGCCCGCAGGAAGCGCCCCTGGTTGTCGGGCGACATGTTCACCCAGACCTTGGCGAAGTCGCGGAGCGCGGCGACGAACCAGGCGTGGTCCTTCCTGGCGATCTCCAGCTCGGCGGCGTCGCGCTCGAGGTCGCGGAGCTGCTGCTCGCACGCCGCGAGACGATCCGCCTCGACGCCGAGCTTCTGCTCTACGAGCTCACGCGCACGCCCGTCGAGGCGCACCAACTCCTCGGTGAGCCTCGAGGCGGTCGCCGAAGACTCGGCGATCTTCGTCGCCAGCTCCGCGCGCAGCTTGCCGAAGTCCTCGCCCTTGCCGGCGGTGAGCGTCTCGAGGTGCTTCGCGACGCGCTCGGCCAGCGAGCCGTCGGCGGTCGCGCTCGAGATGCGGGCGACGACGAACTCCTCGAGCGCGGCGGCGGGCAGCGGCCTTCCGGCGCACTGGTCCTTGCCGTACTTCTCGCGCCGCGAACAGCGGTAGTACCTGTGCGTCTTTCCGGTGGAGGGCTTCGTCGTCGAGCCCGGGCACATCATCTCGCCGCAGAGCGCGCAGCGCACGAGGCTGCGCAGGACGTAGTCGGGGTTCGTGCCGGTCCACCGCACCACGCGGCTCGTGCCCGCGAGGATGGCCTGGGCGGCGCGGTAGGTGGACTCCTCGATCAGCGGCGGATGCTCGCCGGGGTGCAGCTCGTCGCCGTACATCATGAAGCCCGCGTAGATCGGGCTCTTGAGGATGCGGCCGATGCCCTCCTTCGACCACGCGAGCTTCTTGGTGACCTTGGAGCCGCGCGGCAGGAGCATCCGCTCGTTCAGCAGGTGCGCCACCTTCGCCTGCTGACGGTGCATCAGGAACAGGTCGAAGGCCTCGCGGACAACGCGCGCCTCGAGCTCGTTGACGAGGAGCTTCTTGTCCTTCACGGAGTAGCCGTAGGGCACCGGCCCGCCCGTCCACTTTCCCTTGCGACGGGCGCCGGCGATCTTGTCTCGGGTGCGCTCGCTGATCATCTCGCGTTCGAACTCGGCGAAGGACATCAACATGTTCATCGTCAGCCGACCCATCGCGTCGGCCGTCGAGAAGTTCTGCGTCACCGAGACGAACGAGGCGCCCGCGGCTCCGAGGCGCTCCATCACCTTCACGAAGTCGAGGAGCGAGCGCGAGAGGCGGTCGACCTTGTAGACGACGATGACGTCGACCTTGCCCGCCTCGACGTCGCACATCAGGCGCGTAAACGCGGGGCGGTCGATGTTCGCGCCCGTGAAGCCGCCGTCGTCGTAGCGCTCGTCGACGAGCTTCCAGCCGGGCTGGCGCTGGATGTACGCGAGGCAGGACTCGCGCTGGGAGTCGAGGGAGTTGAACTCCTGCTCGAGACCCATCGTCGTCGACTTGCGCGTGTAGATGGCGACGCGCCTCGTCTCGGGTTCGACGCTGCTCCTGGTGGGGCGTCGGCTCATCGCTCCTCCAGCGCGGTCGCGACGGGCACGGGCTCGGCGGGCTTCGCTTCTTGCTTCTCGGCGAGGGCGACGAGCCGCTCGAGGTTCTGGTTCAGGCGCGCCAGCTCGCGCACGAGCGACGGCATCGTCGCTTCGTAGAACGTCTGGCCCATGCGGGTGCGGAAGAAGTCGCTGCTCATGCCGCGCTCTCCTCACTTGCGGAGGCGCCAGGCTTCTTGAGCCCGAAGAAGAGGAAGCCGTTCCAGCGCGAGCCAGCGATCTGGTTCGCGATGGCCGAGAGCGTCTTGTACTTCCGCCCCTCGTACTCGAAGCCCTCGACGCAGACCGTCACCTCGTGGGTCTTGCCATCGAAGACGCGGCGCACGACGGTGCCCACCGGGGGCACGCGCGGGTCGCGAGGCTCCGTCGTCGCGGTGCTCAGCGCCGCGTCGAGCTTCGTCGTGGCGTCGCCCGCTGCGGCAGGTTCACTCGCGGGTTGCCCGAGGCGCATCTGCCAGCGCTCGGGGAGCTGGTCGCCGAGCTGCTGGATGCGCGCGATGGCGCCCTGCGACAGGTCGCCCTGGAAGTTCGCCTCGATGCGCCAGGCCAGGCGCTTCTTCAGGTACGCCCGGTTCCGCGAGCGGGTGGGC